>CAZPVE010000001.1:0-34933 GCA_964589925.1 uncultured Aurantimicrobium sp.
GTAGGTGTAACCGGTGCCAGCCGTCGAACGCAGCTTGATGATGGGACGAACGTCCTGTTGCTTTGCCATTAGATCTTCTCCCCACGAGCGAGCAGGTCCTTGACCACGGACTCGATGCCGCGAGCGTCAATAACCTTGATTCCCTTAGCCGACAGAGTCAGCGTGACATTGCGACGAAGCGACGGAACGAAGTACGTCTTCTTCTGAATGTTCGGGTCGAAGCGACGCTTCGTGCGTCGGTGCGAGTGCGAAATGTTGTGACCAAAGCCGGGAGTGGCTCCTGTCACCTGACAGTTTGCTGCCATGCGTATTCCTTCCAATACCGTGTGGTCGTAATGCCACACCCAAGATCTCTTGTCTGCACACGCGAAAATTCGTGATTCCTTGCGGAACCTGAATCCCCTGTGTACTGCTGAGTAAGGATTTTCACTCAACCAAGGGTCAAGTCTACGTCAGCGAACAGGATGCACACAAACCGAAGACGTCGACCACGTGCTGCGCTTGGGTGAATCCGTGGGCCGCGGCAACATCTTTGGCCCACGATTCGACGCGCTCGGCATCGATTTCGACTGTGGCCCCGCAGGAGCGACAGATCAGGTGGTGGTGGTGCTCGCCGCTGGCACAGGCCCGGTAGAGGTTCTCGCCCTCGGGAGAAAGCAGACTGTCGGCCTGGCCTTCACCGACGAGGTCGGTCAGGGCGCGATAGACGGTGGCCAGGCTGATCGTGGAGCCCTGGTCGCGCATCCCGGCAAACAGGCTTTGAGCACTGACGAATCCGTCGGTCGCACCAAGCGCGGTGACCACGGCTTCGCGTTGCCAGGTGTTGCGCTTCACGAGTGTGCTCCCGCCTGAATGCGAATGAGGCCCGTGTCGAGGTTCTCGCCAGTTGCCTTGGGGCGGAATCGAGCTCGAGCCGACCCTGCCGACGAGATAAGCAAGCAGATGCCGAAGATAAGTGCCGCGGTCAAGGCCACGGATGCTCCGGCGCTTATCGAGAACCACCGCGAGACAAAGAGCCCCACGATGCCGGCTGTGACGCCGAAGATGGGAGCGACAATCACCATGCCCGTCACCGATGTGGTCACCAGTCGGGCCGCGGCAGCCGGGCCAGCGATCAAGGCGATGGCCAGAATGGCGCCCACGGCCGGCATGGCCGTGACGACCGTGAGCGTGGTGAGCACGAGCAGCAGGGCATCCATCACCGAGGGGTCATAGCCGGCTCCGCGATAGCCCGCCGGGTCAAAGATCGAGAAGAGCAGCTGCTTGCCCGCGGCCAGCAAGAACACAACGGTGACGGCGAGCGCGCCCGCAACCACCAGAGCATCAGTGCTGGTCGACGAGAGCACCGAGCCGAATAAATAGGCGTCGACCTGAATCGGAACGGTCGGGTTGAGCGCCTGCAAAAGCACGCCGGCCGCGAACCCTCCTGCGAGCACAACTCCGGTGGCCGCCTGCACGCCCCGCCTGGGCATCCGGTCGATGAGGGTGAGCAAGACAATGATGGATGCGCACGCCGCAATCGCTCCGACCTGAATGTTGATGCCCACCAGCGCGGCAACCACAGCGCCGGGGAACGTGGCGTGCGTCAATGCCTGGGCAAAGAGAACGCGGCGACGCAGCACGATGAAGGTGCCGACGAGGCCACTCATGGCCCCGACCAGAATCACCACGAGCAGGGCGCGATCAAAGTAACTCATGCGTCACCTCGCGCAGCTCGCTCGGGAACCATTGCTCGAACCGCGAGTGAGACCAGATATCCGACCACGAACACGATGGCCACCGTGGCGCCACCGGGCACAGCAACATTCGCCCCGACCGAGACGGTAAAACTGGTGAGCAGGCCGATGAAGGCGGCGCCGAGAGCAAAAATGACAGCCCCAATAAAGAGGCCGCCGAGGCCGCCGGTCCACATGCGCGAAATCGCCCCGGGCACGATGATCACAGCGAGCACGAGCAGGTTGCCAACGGCAATGGATGCGGCAACGACCACACAGGCGATGGCGATGTTGAGCAGAAGCGAGAGAGCAAGGGTGTTGAATCCGGCGGCGGATGCTCCACGAGCGTCGAACGCCGAAAACACCTGCCCGCGCAGCGTCATCCCAATCAACACCAGCGCCGCGGCACAGACAGCCAGCGTGATGACGACCTCGAGGGTGGTCACCGTAAACAGGTGGCCAAAGAGCAGCTGCTCGAGCGAGGCGGTCACATCGTGAGAGCGCGACACGATGATGACACCCAGGCTGAACATCGAGGTCAAGATGATAGCAATTGCGGCATCCGAGGTGACCCTGCGATGAGACAGCACGGTAAGCACCACGGTGGCTAACGCTGCCGCGATGATGGCGCCGTAGACAACGCCACCGGAGCCGGCAAAGGCAAACCCGGCAGCTACCCCCGGAAAGACGGCGTGGGTCAAGCCGTCGGAGAGAAACTCCAGTCCGCGCAGGTTCACGAACACCCCGATCAGGCCGGCCGCGAGCGCGAGGCCGGCCAGCACGGCAGCAGCACGCCACATGAACGGCAGCGTGAACGCCTGAGCAAGGATGTCGAACAGAGTCATGACTAGTGGTGGTGTCCTGGCAAGACGACGGTGTGCTCATCCACTTCAACCTGCACATCGCGGAAGGCCTGTTGCAGGTTGGCTAGCGTGAGCACTTCTTCGCGCGGACCGAATGCCACCTGCACGCCGTTGACGAGAAGCACCGAGTCACAGACTTCGCGGGCGAGTTCCAGATCGTGCGTGGTCAGCAAAATGCCCACGCCTTGCGCTTTCAGGTCTTTCAGCGTGGTGATGAGGGCGTCACGGTTGGGTTGGTCGAGGGCATTGAACGGCTCATCGAGCAACAGGAGCGACGGCTTGGTCGCGAGTGCGCGAGCCAGAAGACCGCGCTGCTGCTGGCCGCCCGACAGTGCGCCAAAACGAGTGTTCGCGCGCGAGGTAAGGCCGGTGACCTCAAGCGCTTCGGCCACAGCTTTTCGATCATCAGCGCCCGGAAAGCGGAACCACCCCAGACGGCGGTAGCGGCCCATCATGACGACCTGGCGTAGGGTGATCGGAAATTCAGAGTCGATGTCGTCGTCCTGAGGCAGGTAGCCAATACGCCCCGATTGACCGCGACCCTTCTTGGGGCGGAACACCGTCATCTCGCCGGCGACGAGAGGAATCTCGCCGAGGACGCCCTTGAGCATGGTCGACTTGCCCGAGCCGTTGGGGCCAATGAGTGCGACGGCTTCGCCGGGGTGGATGCTCATGGTGACGTGCTCAAGAGCAACATCACCGTCGTAGGCGAACGCGACATCGCTCAGGTTGAGAAGCGGTTCGGCGGTCATGAGATCAAGTCCTTAGGTAGGGGGATGTTCGTGCCGCCCCAGGCAGACACGAGAACACGAACGTTGTGAATGGTGGCGTCTATATAAGTAGAGCCCTGGCTGCCGGTCGGGCCGAGGGTATCGGCATAGAGCGCATCAGGCCCCGAGTAAACCTTGACCCCAGCCTCGGTGGCGATGGTCTTGGCGAGCTTGGGAGAAATGGTCGACTCGGAGAAAACCGCTTTGGCGCCGGTTGCTTTTATCTTGGCGACGAGCGCATCGATCTCCGCGGCACTGGGCTCTGCGTTGTCGTCAAAGCCAGGGATGATCGACCCTACGAAGGTGATGCCAAACTCACGCGAAAAATATGCCAGGCCGTCGTGGTTGGTCACGAGCAGGCGGTCGGCAGCGGGAATCTGAGCCAGGTCGGCAGTTGCCCACGCCTTCAACGAGCGCAGTTTGCCCTCATAGGCGGCCGCGTTATCGACGAAGGCCTTGGCCTTGCTTGGCTCTGCCTTGGCAAGCCCGGCCGCAATCGCGGCGACCATGTGCTGGGCGTTGGTGACCGAAGTCCACACGTGTGGGTCGCCATCAACGATGGTCACTCCGGAGGATGCGTCGATGACCGGACCTCGAAATCCCGATGCCTCAATGGCTGCCGGCAGCCAGGGCTCGATGCCTTCGCCGCTCTTGACGAGTGCGTCAGCGTGCGCGAGCTCGAGCAACACCCTGGCGGACGGGTCAAACGAGTGCGCGCTTTGATTCGCGGCGATGATGCCTTCAACCGTTCCGGCAGAGCCCACCACTTCACGGGTGAAGTCGGCCACCTGCGTGGTGGTTGCCATGACCCGAAAACCCTGCGGGGCCGGTGATGGGGCCGAGCAGCCCGACAGCGTCGCGACCGTGCCGACCACGGCAACAACCGCAACGGCGACGCAGACCGCTTTGTTGTTGCAGCGGATGCTCGCCCACAGTCGTCGAAGCCAGGGGGATCTCACTCCTCGACCGTAGGCTTATTGCGAATCATTGTCAATACGACCACGGCCCCTGTAGGGCCACTTCTCAGGTCGGTACGATTGATCCGTGGCTGTTCCAAAAATCCTGCTGTACTACGCATTCGCGCCGATCGCCGACCCCGAGGCCGTGCGACTGTGGCAGCGCGACCTCTGTGAGTCGCTCAACCTGCGCGGGCGCATCCTGATTTCTCGTCACGGCATCAACGGAACCGTCGGCGGAGACCTTCCCAACGTCAAGAAGTACCTGCGCAAGACGCGCGAATACGCGGGCTTCAAGAACATGGATGCCAAGTGGAGCGAGGGCACCGGTGTCGACGAGAACGGCGCAAGCCTCGACTTTCCTCGTCTGAGCGTGAAGGTGCGCGACGAAGTTGTGGCCTTCGGTGTGCCCGACGAGGTTCAGGTTGACGAGAACGGCATCGTTGGCGGCGGCATCAAGCTCAAGCCCGACGAGCTCGACGCACTGATTGCAGAGCGCGGCGACGAAGTTGTGTTCTTCGACGGACGCAACGCTTTCGAGGCCGAGATCGGTCGTTTCAAGGGCGCTGTGGTTCCCGATGTCACCACCACCCACGATTTCGTTCGCGAACTCGAGAGCGGCAAGTACGACGACCTCAAAAACAAGCCGATCGTGACCTACTGCACCGGCGGCATTCGCTGTGAGGTGCTGACCCCACTCATGAAGGCCCGCGGGTTCAACGAGATCTATCAGCTCGATGGCGGCATCGTTCGCTACGGCGAAGCCCGCGGCAATGACGGCCTGTGGGAAGGTTCGCTCTATGTCTTTGACGGACGCGTTGCGATGGACTTTGCCCCCGGGGCTGCACTCATCGGCACCTGCGTGCAGTGCGGCGAAGCATCCAACCGGATGCGCAACTGCAGCGACCCGTCATGCCGCACACAACTCGTCGTCTGCGACGACTGCCCCGACCCGCGGTGTGAAGCACACGCGGTCGCAGGCGTCAACGCCTAGCGGACGGTCAGCGCAGCGGTCTAGGCCGAAGCGAGCTGAGCGGCGACTACCTCGCGCACGAGCTCTTCACTGTCGATCGACAGCACCTTGTCGATGCGCACACCGTAGGAGCGGGCGTCTTTTGCCGTGCGCTCACCAATGGCGGCAATGAGAGTGCCGGCGGGAATGTCACCGATCTGCTCGGCTACCTGCTGAGCAACCGATCCACTGGTGACGAGAACGGTGTCGAAGCGTCCGTTGCGCGCATCGTCGATGACCTCGGAATCAACCTCGATGCCGACCGTGCGGTAGGCAACAATCGAGCGCACATCGTGACCGATGCGGATGAGTCCCTTAGTGAGAACGGGGATGGCATCTTCGGCGCGAAGGGTGAGCACGCGAAGCGGGACTACGCCACCGGTTGCTTCGTTCCACTCGGCCAGAAGACCATGGGCGGTGTTTTCATCGCTGGGGGTGAGGTCGGCGCGGTAGCCGGCGGCCTCGAGTGCGGCCGCAGTGGTGTCACCCACGGCTGCGACCTTGGTCGATGCAGGAATCTCACCGCGGTAGGCGGCGACGACATCAACGGTTGTTGCGCTGGTAAAGGTAACCCAATCGAACTTGCCGTCCGCTAGGTCAGCCAGCGCAGTGGAGAGAGAGTCGGCGTCTTCGGTAATCACGAAGTTGGTCATCGGAGCGATGACCGCGTGCGCCCCCAGGGCGCGCAAATCCGAAGCCAGAGCATTGCCCCACGGTCCACCGCGGGGAATGAGGATACGACGACCACCGAGGGGTCGGATATCCGTTGGGTTCGTAATAGTCATCTGTCGTTTCGTGCTCACCGACGAGTCGCACAAGAAAGACGAACCCGTCGAGTTGGGAAGAGTAAGGCGGGCGAAGGGATGCCTTCAGGCGCCTGTCACGTCATCATCGACGGGAGGGGAAGAAGCTATTTCTTCGACGTCGCTATCTTAACCGCGATGTAGGCGGTAATGCCAACTGCCGCAACTCCGCCCAGCAGAATGCCAGCGAGTGCGATCGGGTTGTCCTGACGCATCGTGCGCACCTGACGACGCAAACGGCGGCCGGCTTTGTCGAGCTGTCGGGGGATGTCGAACTTCACTTCGAGCGCATCCAGGTTTGATGCCAGCTTTGCCCGAGTGTCCGCCAAGTGAGCTTCGAGCTCTTTGCGATTGAGGCCTTCCACCAGGCTCGGGGTGGCTTCGTAGTCAAAATTCTCAGGAGTCATAACGGCCCTCCCCCTTGAGTGCGGCAGCATCCTCGACGAGGCTGTCGAACGTTTCGGTGGGCAGAGGTGTGTTGTTCTTGAACAGGCGCACGGCGATAGCGCTCAGCGTAATCATGATGATCAGGATGATGCCGGCCACGGTGAGGGCGGCAGCCCAGACCGGCATGATCTGGCCCAGGCCATAGACCGCTGCGAGCACAAGCGTGCCCACGAGGAACGACCCAAGCATGATCACCGTGGCCACCAGAATGGCAGCGATGCTCACGCGCTTGAGCTTGCGAGCCATCTCTCGCTTGAAGCGCTCGAACTCTCCGCGAGCGAGGTCGAGAAACAGGCTCGGCAGCTCGCGCAGCAACGCGAAGAGCGAACGAGGGTCGTCGCCGTCGATGTCCGGCTTACGGGTTGCCATGACTATTCAGCTTTGGGGCTAGTCGACTTCGAGGATGCGTTCTGGCGTGAGCGAGCTGAGGGCTCAATGGTCGGGATGGGCTTCGTCACAGGAGCCGCGGTGGTCGACGAGCCCGTGGCCGGACGCTTCGTGGTTGCAGGCTTTGCTGCAGCGCGCTTGGGAGCCGGACGCTTGGCTGCAGGCTTCTCGATGTTGGGGGTCGACGCCTTGTGGATGACCTTCTTGGCACCGGCGATCGCCTTGTCCGCGACATCGCCCACTGCTTCGCGGGCCTGGGTGGCGCCCCACTGCACGGGCTCGGAATCCCAGATGTTCTGCGCGGCCAGCTTGATCTGCTCGTAGCGACGACGGCCATCACGCGTGCCCAAGACATAGCCGAGCGCAAGACCTGCAACGAAGAGAACTTTGCCCCTCATAACCCCTCCAGAGGTATATTCCGAAAAACGCATATAACGCGATTAATTCAGTCTACAGCCCTAAATCGATTGGGCCTACGGGAGGATTTTCGGGGTCGCTGAGCAAAGTAACCCGCGCGGCTTCTGCGGCCTCCTTGGCGTGAGGGACTTGGAGCTCCCACGCCGGGTGCTCGGCAGTAGCGGCGACATCGAGTAGCCACACGGTGGCCTTGAGCTTCTCTGCCTGCTTCGGCGTCACGCGCTGCACAGCGAAGTACTCGAGGGATGCGGCGAGCGCATCCACCAGCACCTGCGTTCCTCCGGTGATGTGAACTGACTGAGCCCAACGCGGCTCATCCGCGATGAGCTCAAGCACTCCGGCCGTGAGTGAGCCCACTCGACTCATTGCCGTCGTGAGCCCGGGTGCGATGGCCGTGACGGCGAGATTGCTCGTCTCCACTCCATACAGGCGAGCAACCTCGGGCTGCACGAGGTCACGCAGAGCTCGCGAACCAAGTCGGCGACGAACCAACCTGTCGAAGCGCTCTTCGTTTCCGATCTGCAAGAGCGGCTTGAGGCGATCGAGGTAGATGCGCCATGCTCCCGACCAGCCGAGCGCGGAACGAACGCCGGGACTGAACGGGTTGCCAGGCACGCCAGCGACGGCGAGCGCATCCGGCCCCTGGTCGATGATGTCGTAGGGCACTTTGAGGCAGTCGCAGAGCTCGGCGATGGAACTGTTGTGATGGCTGAACTCAGGAGGCAGGAACACCTCGCGCTTGGGATCAACAATCACCGCAACGCGAAAGCCGAAGCGAGCGCACTCCAATGCCGCGACGAAAGCTGGGGCATCCTGGCCTTCGACGACAACGTCAAAGGCGTTTGCGCCCGCAACCACGGTTAGGCTCCGCGGAGAGCCTGAGCGAGGAAGCCGTGCAGATCGGCAATCGCAATGCGCTCCTGCTGCATCGAGTCACGGTGACGCACGGTCACAGCCTTGTCATCGAGAGTCTCGAAGTCGATCGTGATGCAGAACGGCGTTCCGATCTCGTCTTGACGACGGTATCGGCGACCGATGGCTCCGGCATCGTCAAAGTCGACGTTCCAGTCGAGACGCAGGTCGGCCGCGATCTCTTTGGCCAGAGGCGACAGCTGCTCGTTGCGCGACAGAGGCAGGATGGCCGCCTTGATGGGCGACAGGCGCGGGTCGAGACGCAGCACTGTGCGGGTGTCGGTGCCACCCTTCGAGTTGGGCACCTCCTCCTCGTGATACGCGTCCACGAGGAACGCCATGAGTGAACGGGTCAGACCAGCCGCAGGCTCGATGACGTAGGGAGTCCAGCGCTCGTTCTTGGTCTGGTCGAAGTACGACAGGTCTTTGCCCGAGTGCTCCGAGTGCGTCTTGAGATCGAAGTCGGTGCGGTTAGCAATGCCCTCGAGCTCACCAAACTCGCTGCCGGTAAAGCCGAAGCGGTACTCGATGTCGACGGTGCGCTTGGAGTAGTGCGAGAGCTTCTCTTTGGCGTGCTCGTAGAGACGAAGGTTCTCGGGGTTGATGCCGAGGTTCACATACCAAGCCAGGCGCTCGTCGATCCAGTACTGGTGCCAGGTTTCATCGGTGCCGGGCTCAACGAAGAACTCCATCTCCATCTGCTCGAACTCGCGCGTGCGGAAGATGAAGTTTCCGGGCGTGATCTCGTTGCGGAAGCTCTTGCCGATCTGGCCGATGCCGAACGGGGGCTTCATACGCGCAGCCTGAAGCACGTTGGCGAAGTTTACGAAGATGCCCTGTGCCGTCTCGGGGCGCAGGTAGTGCATCCCGGCTTCGTCGTCGACCGGGCCGAGGAAGGTCTTGAGCAGACCCGAGAATGGCTTGGGTTCGGTCCAGGTGCCCTTGTTGCCACAGTTGGGACAAGGAACGCCGGCAACGCCACCTTCCGGGGCGCGACCCTTGCGCTCTTCGAATTCCTCGACGAGGTGGTCTTCACGAAAACGCTTGTGGCAGCTCTGGCACTCGATGAGCGGGTCACTGAAAACCTCAACGTGGCCGGATGCCTCCCACACCTTCCGAGGCAGGATGACGCTCGAGTCGAGACCCACGACGTCTTCACGGCTCTGCACCATGTGCTTCCACCACTGGCGCTTGATGTTCTCTTTGAGGGCAACACCGAGGGGGCCGTAGTCCCACGCCGAACGCGAGCCGCCGTAGATTTCTCCGGCCTGAAAAACGAATCCGCGGTGCTGCGCCAGAGCGACGACAGCGTCAAGTCGTGAGGGAGTAGCCATTCGGCAATTCTAGCCGGGCGGCTTTACTTCTTCGGGCGAGGGGCGCGAAGCGCGATGACGACAGCACCCAAGACGAGCACAGCTGCCGAAACCCAAAACGCGTTGTGGATTCCTGTGACATATGAGTCCTTGGCCGTCGCAATGAGTTTGGGTGCAAGCGGGCCGAGTTTTGTGGCGGCATCGGTGTCGATCCAGGCGATTGAACTGGTCAAGAAGTCGGCAACCTTCGCCGGCAAGTTTTCGACCAACGGCTTCATGCCATCGCTGTAAGCCTGGTTGAGAACACTTCCGAGAACCGCAATACCGAGCGCGCTTCCCACTTCACGGGAAGTGTCGTTGACCGCCGATGCAACGCCCTGCTTCTCACGAGGCAGTGACGAAATGATCGCGTTCGTGGCGGGCGGGCCCGCGAAACCCATGCCCGAACCAAAGAGCACGATGCCGATGAGCAGACGCCAGTACTCGAAGTCTGTTCCCATCGTCGACATCACCAGATAACCGGAAGCCATGAGGAGCAGGCCAATCGGGGCGACGACTCCGAAGCCGCGCTTTTCAGCAATCATGGCCGAGACGCGGGAGAGCGGGATAACCACGAACGGCATCGGGAGTAGGCAGACGGCGGCCATAAGCGGGGTGAGACCACCGATGAACTGCAGATACTGCATCCCCACAAAGAAGAAGCCGAACGCCGTAAAGAACTGGAGCAGGATCGAGAGCGAGCCCGCGCTGAATCCGCGAAGTTTGAACAGGCGCGGGTCGAGCAGGGGGTGCTCCTGACGCAGCTCCCAGAACACGAAGACGATTGCACCGAGACCGCCGACAACCAGCGCTGTGATGGTGAGGGCATCATCCCAACCGCGTGAGGGTCCCTCGATGATTCCAAAGACCAGGCCACCCACCGTCAAGAGAGACAACACGGCGCCGACCACATCAAGCTTGTGGCGAGCTTCGTCGCGGTTCTTGGGCACAACGAGTGTGGCGCCGATGAACGCAACGGTGGCCATGACCACGTTGAAGGCGAAGAACGAGCTCCAGTCAAAGAACTCGAGCAGGATGCCGGCGACAAAGAGGCCGATGATTCCACCACCCGCAGCGATGCCGACCCACACGCCCACCGCGCGAGCCCGCTGCTCGGGTGGGAACACGGTGGTGATCACCGAGAGGGTCGTGGGCATGATGCAGGCTGCGCCTAGACCCATCACGGCACGGGTACCGATGAGTTGCTCGGGCTGGGTAGAGAAAAGTGCGAAGCCGGCCGCGACGGCAAAGATGGCCAGACCAACCTGCAGAATGCCCTTGCGCCCGAAGCGGTCACCGATGGCGCCCGAGATCAGCAGGAGGCCCGCGAAGACCACGGTGTACGCGTCGGCAATCCACTGCAACTGAGTGATTGATGCGCCGGTCGAGGTTGCCAGCGAGGGCAGAGCGGTGTTCAAACCCGACACCGCCGAGATGACGGCCAACAACGAGATGGCCATGACAGCCAAGATGGCGCGCAAGCGGCCGGGGGTGAGCTGTGTTCTATCCATGGTGCTGTCGCCTTTCAGGCAGAGGGAATTACCAGATGGTGACGCGGTCGACCGGGTCGAGCCAGAGCTCGTCGTTGGCGGTCACGCCAAACGCTTCATAAAAAGCGTCGATGTTTCGAACGATTTGATTGCAGCGGAACTCAGGTGGTGAGTGCGGGTCAATAGCAAGCAAGCGAATGGCCTCTTCTTCGCGGGCCTTCTGCTGCCATGAATTGGCCCAGCTCAAGAAGAAGCGCTCGCCGCCGGTGAGGCCATCAATCACGGGTGGCTCCTGGCCGTCGAGGGCGATCAGGTAGGCCTTCCACGCAATAGACAGGCCACCAAGGTCGCCGATGTTCTCGCCAATGGTCAGTTCACCGTTGACGTGGTTGCTCTCGTCGAGCCCGACCGGCACGAGTTCGTTGTACTGCGCGATGAGCTTGGCTGCGCGAGCGGTGAACTTTTCACGATCGTGCTCGGTCCACCAATCGGTCAAGAGGCCGTCGCCGTCAAACTGTGAACCCTGGTCGTCAAAGCCGTGACCAATCTCGTGACCGATAACTGCTCCGATGCTGCCGTAGTTGGCTGCGTCGTCCCACTCTGAATTGAAGAATGGGGGCTGCAAGATGGCGGCCGGAAAAACAATCTCGTTGAAGCCGGGGTTGTAATAGGCATTCACCGTCTGGGGAGTCATGAACCACTCGTCGCGGTCAATCGGCTTGCCAATCTTGCCGAGCTCACGAGCGAACTCAAACTCAGCAATATTGCGCACGTTCGCAATGAGGTCGTGTCGAGTGATCTCGAGGCTCGAGTAATCACGCCACTTGACCGGGTAGCCGACCTTGGGGGTGAACTTGTCGAGCTTCTCGAGGGCGCGCTTTTTGGTCTCGCCGCTCATCCAATCCAAGCCGGTGATCGACTGGCGGTAAGCCTCGACAAGGTTGCCGACGAGCACATCCATGTGGGCTTTCGCCTCTTCCGGGAAGTGCCGCTCGACATAAATCTGACCGATGGCCTCACCGAGCGCTGACTCCACAACCGAGACACCGCGCTTCCAACGCTCACGCTGGGTAGGGGTTCCGGTGAGGGTGCGGCCATAGAAATCGAAATTGGCCTCGACGAACTCGGCGGGCAAGAAGGGGGCAGCCGAGTGGATGACCTGCCAAGCCAACCAGTCACGCCACTGCTCGAGTCGGTGCTCGTTGAGCAGCTCGCCCAGGCCCTCGATAAAGCTTGGCTCGCGCACGACAATCTGGTCGAAGGCTCCGCTGGGGCCGGCGAGCGCGGTGCGCCACACATCGAAGTCAGCCTCACCCTTGGTCGAAAGAAGCGCACGGGTTTCGTCCCAGCTGAGCAGGTTGTAGGTAGCGATGCTGTCGCGGGTGCGCACGTTGTCCCAGTGGTGTGCGGCGAGCGCGGTGTCGAGATCAAACACGCGCTGGGCACGAATGGCCGCGGCCTCCCCCGCGTATTCGGGCAGTGCGGCATCCGTGAGTTCAAACATGCGCTGGATGTGCGAGAGGTATGCCTCGCGAATCGAAGCGAACTGCTCGTCGCGGTAGTAGCTCTCGTCGGGCAGGCTTAGCCCGCCCTGCTCGGCGAAGACCACATAGGTTTCAGGGTCGCCGGGGTCGTTGTCGACGAAGAGGTTGAGGAAGCCGCCCACGCCGTGGCGCTCAAGGCGAGCCAGGGTGTCGAGCAGCTGAGAAATGGTCGAGACGTTTCCAGCAACGGCGAGCTGACTGGCGATGGGCGCAAGGCCGATCTTCTCGATCTCGTCGGTGTTCATGAAACTCGCGAACAGGTCGCCAATCTTGCGCTGGTTCTCGCTGGTGGCCGAGGTGGCCGACTGGGCATCCTCGATGATTTCGCGCACTGCTTTTTCTGCCTCTTCGGCGAGCACGTGAAAGCTGCCGTAGCGAGCCTTGTCTGCGGGAATCTCGGTGCGAGCCATCCACTTGCCGGTGACGTGCCGAAACAGGTCGTCTTGCGGGCGCACTGCTGGGTCGAGTTCGCTTGTGTCGATTCCGGAAACGCGGGTGTTGGCCATGTCTTCCAGCCTACGAGTTGTCGCCTAGCCTTAACGCCATGACCGTGCAGAGCCCGCGCCCCGCTGCCGGCCAGCCGTGGCGGCCGATTCTGTTCGACATGGATGGCACGCTCATCGACTCAGCTCCGGCAATCGTTCGACGCATGCGAGAAACCTTTCACAAATTCGGCGTGACCTCCCTCGACGATGATGCCCTTCGGCTGCTCATCGGCCCGCCCACACTTTCGACGCTGCGCCGGTTCTTGCCCGCTGACCAGGTCGAGGATGCGCACGCGTTCTACCGCTCGCTCAGCCTGCGCGACGGCCTCACCGATCAGACCCCCTATCCCGGCATCGCTCAGACGCTCTGCTCTCTGGCCTCTGCAGGTATTCCGCTCGGCGTCGCGAGCAGCAAGCCGCAAGCCGAGGTCGAACGCATCACCGACCACTTCGAGCTCTCACAGTTCTTTGCTGGCATCGCCGGCTCTGGCCCCGAACGGCCCGACAAATCAGACGTTGTCAGCTACGCACTGTCGCTGCTCGAGTCGTCTCAAGCCGAACCCGCACTCATGGTGGGCGACCGCCGGTGGGATATCGAGGGTGCCGCCCTGGTCGGCCTGCCGACCGCGATGGTGAGCTGGGGCTACGCCGCCCCAGAAGAGGCGGCCGGAGCAATCGCCGTCATCGACACCCAAGACCAACTCGTCTCGTTCATCATCAACAAGGACTAATTCGTGCAACTCGTCATCGCCAAGTGTTCCGTCGACTACGCCGGGCGACTCTCTGCGCACCTGCCACTGGCCACGCGAGTGCTCATGCTCAAGCGAGACGGCAGCCTGCTGATTCACTCCGACGGCGGTTCTTACAAACCGCTCAACTGGATGAGCCCGCCCTGCAGTCTCGTCAAAATCGAACCCGACGAACTGCAGATCGAAGCCGGCGTCACCGAGGTGTGGCAGGTGCAACACGCGAAGACCGCCGACATGCTCGTGGTGAGCATCCACGAAATTTACTCAGAGGTTGAGCATGACCTCGGTGAAGACCCCGGCCTAATTAAGGATGGCGTCGAGGCTGAGCTGCAACGCCTGCTCGCTGAGCAGATCTATCTCCTCGGTGAGGGCCACACCCTGGTGCGACGTGAGTACCCCACGGCAATCGGGCCGGTCGACATTTTGGCGCGTGACGCCAATGGCGAAGCCGTTGCCGTAGAGATCAAACGCCGTGGTGAAATCGATGGTGTGGAGCAGCTCACGCGGTACCTCGAGCTGCTCAACCGCGACCCTCACCTTGCCCCGGTTCGCGGGATTTTCGCGGCGCAAGAAATCAAACCTCAAGCACGCACGCTCGCCGAAGATCGTGGAATTTCGTGCCTGATTCTTGACTACGACGAAATGCGCGGAATCGAAGACACCTCAGGAAGACTCTTTTAACCCCTAGGCTTACCGGGTTATGAATCCTTCCGTACGACGCACCTGGTCCGCCGTCCTTTTTGACCTCGATGGAACAATCCTCGATTCCGCTCCAGGAATCACTAGTTCCCTCATCGACACGTTCAAGCACGTAGGAATTCCCGTCCCGTCGCAGACGGAACTCATGCACTACATCGGACCGCCCCTGCTGGAGTCGCTCCAGGTGCGCGCGGGCCTCAGCCTTGAAGACGCTCAGAACACCCTGGCCATCTATCGCAACGACTACCGCAAAGATGGGGCGTTCGATGCCGCCATCTTCCCTGGAGTTATTGGTCTCCTTCAATCTTTGAAAGAAGCGGGAATCCCTGTCGCCATCGCCACGAGCAAGCCCCAGGGTCAGACGGAGCGCATCCTGGAGCACTTCGATCTCACGCAATACTTCACCGCCGTTTCGGGCGCCGATGAAAACGAGGCTCACTCGAGCAAGGCCGCCATCGTGGCTCGCGCACTTGAGCTGCTGACCGCAGCCGGTGCCGATACCTCGTTGAGTGTGATGATTGGTGACCGCATTTACGACGTCGAGGGCGCGGCAGCCAACGAGGTTCCGGCAATCATCGTCGAGTGGGGTTACGGCTCCCCCGAAGAGGCAACCGGAGCAATGGCGACCGTGTACTCGGCCGACCAGCTCCGCGAGTTCTTGCTCGGCTAAAGCACTCTAAGCAGCAGCCGCACGCCGCGACTTCGTCGACGCGATAACCACGGCGACAGCCAACACGGCAACGCCGATCAACATGCTGACGGGTTCGTAGTGCGTTCCCGGAAACAGTAGGTCGAGCACGAGCGCCGTGGCCAACTGGCCCAGGGTGGCGCACAAGCCGAAGATGAGCACGCCAATCACGCGAACCACAATGCTGGTCGCCGCCACGAAGAAAACACCGAGCGGTCCGCCCAGGTAGAGCCACCATGCGGTGGGCAACGACTCCGGTAAGCCCATGGTGAGGCCAACCGGAATCATGACGAGAAACAGCACACCGGTGCCCACGATGAAGTTCACGAAAGTCGTGGTCACCGGAGTTTTTGTGATGGCCGTGATTCGCCCGTTTGCGGCCTGCTGCCAGGAAACCCACACGCCGATCAGCGCTGCGACCACGATGGGCCAGAGTGAGGCCGGCTGGGCGAACCTGCCGCTCGAGGCAATCACGACGGCCACGATGGCGAGCACAACGCCACCGATTCGGCGAGCGGTGAGCGCGCGCTTTCCGGCTGGACCAATGCCCCACTTATCCATGAACAAGCCGCCCAGAGTATTTCCGGCCACGAGGGCGACCGTAAAAATGGCCACACCCACGACTCCGACAAAGAGGCCCTGCGAGGCAATCATGATGGCCCCAGCAGAGCCGGCCAACGTGAACAACCAAGGCAATTTTCCGGACCGGAGGCCAGAAATCATCTCCGTCCAGCCCCGACGAGCCGAGGGCATCAGCAGAAAAATGACGATCAAACAGGTCAAGCCGATGCAGTTCGAGATGGTGCCGGCGAGCGTTCCGTTGTGGAGTGATTGACCGAGTGCCCCATTGACACGGGCCTGGCTTGCCATCGCGACACCCACGATCACCGAGAGCGCGGCAGCACCAACGACCTGCCAAAGCGAGTGGTGCGTGGGATGTGCCGTCACGCCCTCAGTCTAGGTTGGCGCTCGGAGCGTTGGACAAGCAAAAACCCCGACCGAAGCCGGGGTTTTCTTGTCGTGCGCGAGGCGGGACTTGAACCCGCACGCCCGTGAAGGCACTGGCACCTGAAGCCAGCGCGTCTGCCATTTCGCCACTCGCGCGACAAGTGTTGAGGCTATCACGCAAGGCAGCCTCCACGCCATTTGAGCTAGTGGTAGGCGGCCCAGTTCGCCGACTCATGGCGGGCGCCGGAGGCATCCACCACCATTCCGGCAGCTCCCACCTCGGGCAACCACGCGAGAAACTCGTCAGTCGGACGCAAGAAGCCTGACTTGGCCAGAACCTCTGCACGAGCGCCATAGGACGCGATCACCGAGACTGTTTGCACATCGGTCACTGCGCTTCGCCCGGTTCGAGGGTCGATGAGGTGATGGGACTCACCGAAGCGCTTCTTTCGCTGGCTCGAGGTGACGACCCCGCCTTCAACCAGACGAATGACCTCGAGATGTTCCGACTCATCGAACGGGTTCTCGACGCCAAGACGCCACCCTCCAAGCTCGGGGGATTCACCCGCAACAACGATGTCCCCGGACATGGAGACCATCACGCCTGCCGCACCCGACATCATGACGGCACCTGCGATGAGGTCGGCCGCAAAGCCTTTCCCGATGCCGCCCGCATCGAGGGTCATCCCAGCGGGCACCTGAACGCTGCTCTCTGTGACAACGACTTGGCCCAGGCTGTCGAACGTGTGAGCCCCCGCGTCGAGCACCGTGCGCTGATCGTCGCTCACCTGAGATGTGGTGTAACCCGCTGCCAGGACGGAAGGCAGAAGCGTGGGGTTGAAGTCGCCCGAGGTCAGCTCCCAGCCCTCGACCATTTCGGCTACCAGGGCAACCGTGAGCGGGCTCACCGAGATGGCGTCACCACCCGCGCTGTTAATGCGAGAGATTTCACTGTCTGCCGTGAAGCGCGACCACCGCTGTTCACACGCACGAGCAAGTTCGCAGGCGTCGTCGAGGAGTTCTTCGGTGCCCCCTACGACGGTGATGACCGTCTCACCGCCCATCACGCGGATGGTGCGGGTGAGAGCGGGCGAACTAGTCATCGCCTCCATTGTCGTGGTCTTCACGTTCATCTGACTCATTTTCGTGCTCGCGCTCCGAGTGGCGACGCGTCGAATTGGCGCCTGAGGACGACCCCGAAGCGGGAGCAGGAGCAACAACACTTCCGTTCGCTGGCGCTGGCGCGGGGGCCGCAGCGGCAGATCCTCCCGTGACACCGCTTACCACCGGAGCATTAGCGGCCGCCGAAGCGCCAGCTGCTGGTCGGGGGATTGGACGAGCTGCCGAAGAATTGGCTGAGGCCCCAGCGGATGACGTGGCAGCTCCCGCGGAATGTGCTGTGGACCCCCCGGTCGTTGCGCTTACCCCGGCGTAAGTGGAGGTACCAGTGTTCGCTGTGGCCGTTGCAGAACGGGTCGATCCAGCAGGGTTCGCAGTAGTGCTTCCAGAACCACCCGTCGAGCCGCTCATGGTCGAGGCACTCAGATTGGAGAGCTGCGGAGGAGTTTCAGGAGCCCCCGAGGGCAAGCTGGCTGCGCCAGGGGCGAGTGTCGCCGGGGTACCATCGGCAGTCAGAGTCGCTGTCTGCACGAGGGACGAGCTGGCTGCGTCGGCGAGATCGGTTCCGCCGTGCGCAAGAGTGTCGCTGTTGAGGGCCATGGCCCCGGCTGCAGACCCAAGCACTCCAACAAAAGAGAGGGCGGCGACGAAATATGACTTCATAGCTTCCACGTTAGGGAAGCAACTGCCAAGGCCGCGCCCTCGGACATCCAAGAAATGGACAATGTTGCCTCGGGAGACAGGAACCGTTCAGCCTCAAGGAGGTCCTGAGCGCAAGAATGGAGCAATGCAGGTACTTCTCGTAGAAGACGACCCCGCTGTGGCGGCTGGCGTCCTTGATGGTCTGGGTGTTGGTTTTACCGTGACACACGTGCCCACCGGGACCGAGGCACTAGCGGCCCTTGCCGCCAAAGATGTCGATATCGTCCTGCTCGACTTAGGCCTACCCGACATGGACGGGACCGATGTGTGTCGCGAGATACGCCAGACATCCCAGGTGCCCATCATCGTCGTGAGCGCACGAGGAGACGAAATCGATCGTGTCCTGACGCTCGAGATGGGGGCAGACGACTATGTAGTCAAGCCCTTCGGCATGCGAGAAATCGTTGCTCGAATTCGCGCTGTCTCTCGGCGAACCTCAGGGGCGACGGAGGCCGAAAGCTCTGACCCCATCCGCTCTCTGCATGGTTTGAGCATCGACACTCGAACCCAACGCGTGGAGCTCAACGGGGAAGAAATTCACCTGACACCCAAGGAATTCGATCTGGTGGTGTATCTCACCCAAGATCCCGGTGCCGTTTATCGGCGCCAGGACATCTTGCACGACGTGTGGGACACCAACTGGTACGGCACCTCTAAAACCCTTGATGCACATGTGGCGGCCATCAGAAAGAAGCTTGGCTCAGCATCGTGGATTGAGTCGGTGCGAGGTGTGGGCTTTCGCTTCGGCGGTCCTGCGTGAGAAATCGTTTTATCGCCGCCATCGTCGCAGTGACTCTCTTGGTCTTGCTCGTGCAGGACGTGCCTCTTGCCATCTACATGCACCAAAACGAAGAGAACAAGATCACCAGCACCCTGCAGCGCGATGCCCTCGTTATTGCGGCTCGAAGTCAAACCGTGCTGTGGCAGGCAACGCCTGAGAACACCGCTGCCCTCGCCAAGATCACCTCGTCGTATCGAAAGAATGGTGGACCACGCGTGGTCATCGTCAACACAGCCGGCACGGCGGTGCTGGTCAGCGATGACGATCAGCTGAAGAAGATTGGGCAATCATTTGCCTCACGCCCTGAGATTATTGCCGCTCTCAAGGGTCAGATTGTTCAAGGGACTCGCTACTCCGAGACCCTCAAACAGTCGCTGCTGTATGTGACCGTTCCAGTCTTTAACGGCAACAAGATCATTGGAGCAGTTCGCCTCACTTACCCAGAAAAAGTTGTGTCCGACGCGGTCAACAATCAAGTCTGGGTATTGGCACTGATCGCCCTCACGACGATTGCGCTGGCCGCAATTGCAGGCTCGATTTTTGCTCGGGGAGTTACCCGGCGACTTAAAGACCTGGAGAATGCTACGGATCGCATCGCTGACGGCGACCTCACGGTTCGAGCAGACGAAGCTTCAGGTGCTCCCGAATTGCGCAATCTGGCACGTTCGTTCAACACGATGACGAGTCGACTGGAGGTGCTACTCAGTCAACAACGTGGTTTTGCCTCCGACGCATCGCACCAGTTGCGCACCCCGCTAACCGCCCTGCGGCTTCGACTTGAGCGAGCACAAGAACTGATCAACTCGGATCCTGTCGGTGCTGCCGAGAGGCTGGAGGCCGCCCAGGCAGAGACCGACCGCCTCAGCGACATCATTGAGGGACTGCTCACGCTGAGCCGAACCGAGGCGACGTCTGCCGTCATCGAAGATGTCGATGCCGCGCGGATTGCCGCCCAACGGGTTGATCACTGGCAAGCCCTTGCAGACGAGTCCGAAGTGATGTTGCGATACGAAGGTCCGGCCTCGGCTGTAGTCAGCGCCGTTCCCACGGCCGTTGAGCAGATCGTCGACAACTTCATCGACAACGCCCTGTCGGTGAGCCCGCCTCGCTCGCTGCTCCTCGTGCGCGTGAGCGTAGATAGCTTAGGAACATCCCTCAGCGTTCTCGATGAAGGGCCCGGTCTCAGCCCCGAGGACTGCGATCGCGCGTTTGACCGATTCTGGCGTGCGTCATCAGAAACGCCGGGCAGTGGCCTGGGGCTGTCTATCGTCGCCCAGTTGGCTCACGCAAGTGGGGCTCGAGCCGAGCTGCGTCCGCGCACACCCAAGGGCCTCGAAGCTCGAGTCATTTTCAGCCCGCCACGGGGCTAGCTTCGGCCGTCCCCCAGGCGCCCGAGCCTAAAATAAGGGGGGTCTTAACCCCTAAGACTTTGAGGTAGCGAGGACAACGCGTGGGTTTTCTTGACAAGCTCGAGCACAGTCTCGAGCGTGCCGTGAACACTGCTTTCGCCAAGACCTTCAAGTCGGGCGTGCAGCCCGTGGAACTCACCGCGGCGCTGCGGAGGGAAGTGGACACGAAGGCCTCGGTTGTTGCTCGGGATCGCATCCTGGTGCCGAACATATTCACGATTGGCCTCGCGCGCGCCGATTACGATCGCCTCGCCGGCATGGGCGCCACCCTGATTGAGGAACTCACCCGCCAGCTCACCCGTCACGCCCAGTCGCAGGGGTACCAATTTCCCGGCGCCATTCAAATAACTCTCGAGAGCATCGATGGGCTTTCCATCGGCATTGTGTCGGTGACCTCAGAGAGCGTTAGCGGCTCGGTCGCCTGGGTGGGTGTTCTCGACATCGACGGCAGGCGCCACCAACTCGCCAAGAGCCACACCGTGATTGGCCGAGGAACCGATGCCGACATCACCGTCGACGACTCCAGCATCTCGCGCAAACACATCGAGATTTTGTGGGATGGCAGCCGAGCCGAAGCCAATGACCTGGGGTCAACCAACGGCTCACTGCTCAACGGCCGCAAGCTGACGCGCGCGCCGCTGGAATCCGGCTCGACGATTGAAATGGGTGCCACCCGCGTCACGTTCCACTTGGTTCCAAAACCGGCAGGCGCCTCGTGAGCGAACTCACCCTTCTCATCTTTCGCATCGCATTTCTGATTGCCCTCTGGGTGTTCGTCTTCTTCGTGGTCTACGCGGTTCGAAGCGACCTGTTCGGCGAGAAGGTCAAACGCCTGATCCCCAGCAAGGCGGCTCCCGCATCCAGTGCAAAAAGCGTTTTCCTCACCTCGGCACAGACACCACTGGCTGCACCCCGGACCCCTGTGGCTGCAACCCCGGCGGCCGCGGCGGGCCCGCTGACCCTCGTCATTACTGCCGGGGCCAAGCAGGGTGAGTCGATCACCCTCACCACCAAGCCTGTGAGCATTGGTCGCTCATCCGACTCGTCCATCGTGATTCGTGACGACTACACCTCCACCCACCACGCGCGCCTCGAGTACCGCTCAGGTAAGTGGATCATCAACGATCTGGGTTCCACCAACGGCACCTTCCTTGCCGGAACCAAAGTGGCCGAGCCCACCGAGGTTCCGCTCAACACCCCGATCACCATTGGGGCGACCACGTTCGAGATTCGGGCCTGACGATGAGCCAGAGTGGCGCGCGCTCGGACGTTGGTCGAGTCCGCAGAACCAATCAAGATTCCGGATATGCCGGGACCTACCTTTTCGCCGTCGCGGACGGCATGGGCGGGCATGCCGGCGGAGACGTCGCGTCGCACATCACGATCAACCACCTGAGCGAACTCGACCGCGAGTTCGACAGCACCGACTCCGCGAGCGCCGCAGTTCGCGAGCGCATGCTCGAAGCAAACGAAATGCTCATCAAGGTTGTCGACGAGTATCCCCAACTTGCCGGACTCGGGACGACCCTCAGTCTTGTCTTGCGCGTGGGAGACCAGGCGGTCCTGGCCCACATCGGTGACTCTCGTGTCTATCGCTGGCGAGACGCCAAGCTTGAGCAGCTCACGCGAGACCACACCTTCGTTCAGCAGCTGATCGACACTGGCCAGATCACGGTCGACGAAGCGGCAACGCATCCTCGTCGTTCAGTATTGATGCGCGTTCTTGGCGATGTCGACGCGGCACCCGAGATCGACCTCACCGTCATTGACCTCACGCCGAAAGACGTTTTCCTGCTCTGCTCCGATGGTCTCACCGGTGTCGTTCACGATGCCGACCTGGCAACCGTCCTGGCCAAAGATGCTGCGCCGCAGACCCTCGCGAACGAGTTGGTAACCCGAAGCCTCGCCGAGGGCGCGCCCGACAACGTCACGGTGATTGTTGCTCGCGACCTCAAGACGACTACAGCCAAGACCACGAAGTTGATTGGTTCGGCCGAGGGCGAGAACCCCATTCACTCACTTCCGCCGACGTATTCGACCGGAACCGACATCCCCCGGGCCAAAGCGCAAAGCTTGCCCGTGCACACCGGAGGTCTTCCCATCACACCGTTGCAGGCCAACGCCGTCGAGGCCGATTTTGTCGCGCGCCGTCGACGTCGGCGGTTGCGTCTCGCCGTGGTGATTGCCCTTGTGGTGTTGGCGCTTGTCGGAGCCATCGTGGCCTTCGCGCAGTGGACACAGTCGCGCTATTACCTCAGCGCTGGGCCATCCACCGTTCTCGTCAACCAGGGCATTCCAGAAACGCTCATCGGTATTCCTCTGTCACACGAGTTCGTCGACACCAAGATCAACTTGTCCGACCTGACGCCCTACGTGCGCGATCAAATCACGCACACCATCTCGTTTGATTCCCTCGATGCCGCCCTAGCTGCCACAAAAGAGTTGATACCCAGTGGCAACTAACTCGGCAACCGTGGGGGCGGGAATCGATACTGGCCAGATTCCTCGTTTGCGAGCGCCCCGCGCCTCGCAGCGCATGCGCAACATCGAGCTCGCCCTGCTTGCCGGGGCGTTTGCCATCAGCGGGCTTTCGATTCTGTTCGTGCAGTTGGGCGCACTCGGACACCCCGACGCGCACCCGTTTGGCTTGTGCCTCATTTTGGTGTTCCTGATTTTGCTCCTGCACGTGGCCATGCGGTTGGTTGCCCCTCAGGCGGACGCACTCATCATGCCCATCACCGTCGTGCTCAACGGCTTGGGTATCGCCGAGATCTACCGCATCGACCTGCACCTCAAGGCACTCGGCTGGGATGCTCTGGCCACCAAACAGATTGCCTGGTCGGCCTTGGCTATCGGCGCCGCTTTCGCGGTCATCGTTCTCGTGCGTGATCACCGCGTGCTGCAGCGCTATACCTACACCTTCGGTCTCGTCGCGGTCGTTCTCCTTTTGCTGCCTGTGCTTCCGGGAATCGGCACATCCATCAACGGCGCTCGCGTGTGGATTCAGATTGGCTCGCTGACCTTCCAGCCGGGTGAGATCGCCAAGATTGCCCTCGCGATTTTCTTTGCCGGATACCTCGTTTCCCACCGCGAAAGCCTCTCGATGGTGGGCCGCAAATTCTTGGGGATGCGTTTTCCGCGAGGTCGCGACCTGGGACCGATCATCGTCGTCTGGCTGCTGTCGATGGGTGTCATCGTCACGCAGCATGACCTCGGCACCGGTCTACTCTTCTTCGGACTGTTTCTTGTCATGCTCTACACCGCCACCAGCCGAGCGAGTTGGGTCATGCTCGGTGTTGGTCTGGTTGTGGTTGGCGCTGTCGCGGCCAACCAGTTCCTGGACTACGTGAACGACCGCTTTAGGAACTGGTACGACGCGTTCAACCCCGAGCGCTACAACGTGGACGGCGGTTCGTATCAGGTTGTGCAGGGTCTCTTCGGTCTCGGACACGGCGGCCTCTTCGGCACGGGTCTCGGGCAAGGCATGCCCTACATCACCCCGGTTTCCCAAAGCGACTACATCATCGCGAGCCTGGGTGAAGAGATCGGACTTGTCGGCCTGTTCGCCGTGCTGTGTCTCTATGTGCTCCTCGTCGGCCGCGGTTTGCGCATCGGGTTTGCCGGCCACGACGACTTCGGCACGCTGCTGTCGGTAGGCCTCTCCTTTGTTATCGCGCTGCAATGCTTCCTGATCATCGGCGGCGTCACGCGAGTTCTTCCCATGACGGGTCTGACCACCCCGTTCTTGGCCGCCGGTGGTAGCTCCCTCATCGCGAACTGGATGATCATCGGCTTGCTGTTGCGCTTGTCCGACACCAACCGTCGTGAATCAGGGTTGGTGATCAGCTCGTGAACCGCGAACTCAAGCGCGTGACGATCGTGGTGTTTGCCATGTTCATGTCGCTCTTTGTGGCCCTGTCGATCATCCAGGTGGTTCAAGTGGATGCGCTGGCCGCTGACGGCCGTGACACCCGCATCCTCTACGACAGCTACAAAGCCCGCCGCGGGCCGATTCTGGTGCAGGGCTCGCCGATTGCAGAGTCGCGTCCGGTGTCGGATGACTACCGCTACCAGCGCACCTACCTCAACCCCTTCACCTATGCCCAGACCACCGGCTACTTTTCGCTGAACCAGGGCATCACCGGCATCGAGTCGTCGATGAACTCTTACCTCAGCGGCACGAACGGCTCCCAGTTCCTCGACCAACTCAACTCGATCCTGACCGGTCGTCCGGTCACCGGTGCCTCGGTCACCCTCACACTCAATGCCAAAGTGCAAAAAGCCGCATGGGATGCCCTCGGTTCCTATCAGGGCGCGGTCATCGTTACCGAGGCCGACACCGGCAAGATTCTGGCGATGGTCTCGAAGCCGTCCTACGACCCCAACCTGTTGTCGTCCCATGACACGGATACGGTCATCGCCGCTTACAAGAAGCTGTTGAACGACCCAGCAAATCCTCTGATCAACCGGACTATTGATGGGCGTCTCAACCCTCCTGGCTCGACGTTCAAGCTGGTGATGGTGTCGGCCGCACTCGAGTCGGGCAAGTACACCCCGGCCAGCACGTTCCCCAACCCGGCCCGCCTTCGCCTGCCTCAGACCGATGTCGTCATCCAAAACTCGACGGGGGAAACCTGCGGCCCGGGGCCCACGGTAACCCTGGCCGATGCCCTTCGCCTGAGCTGCAACATCCCATTCGCCGAGCTCGGCATGCAGCTAGGCAGCAAGGCAATTCTGGAGCAAGCCGAGAAGTACGGGTTCAACAAGAGCTTCCAAATTCCGATGTACGTCGAACCGAGCGTGTTCCCGCAGTACCTCGATGAGCCCCAAACCGCGCTGTCCTCGTTTGGCCAATTTGATGACCGAGCCACCCCCCTGCAGATCGCCATGGTGTCGATGGCGATTGCTAACGGGGGCAAGCTCATGTACCCCACAGTGGTCGATTCCGTCACCTCAGCTGACCTCAAACCCATCAAATCCTTCTCCGGTCAGGTCTACGGCCAGCCGATCAGTGCGCAAACCGCTGCGACGATTACCCAAATGATGGTGGCCGATGTCAGCAATGGTGCAGCAAGTAATGCGAGGATTAGTGGAGTAGCTGTGGCGGGTAAGACCGGCACCGCAGAAAATGGGGCAAATAATCCCTACACTCTGTGGTTCACCGGGTTTGCTCCTGCAGACGGAGCTCACAAATACGCCATCACCGTTCTCGTTGAGAACGGCGGGGGAATGGGAAAGAACGGTTTCGGCAACCTCATTGCCGCTCCCGTTGCAAAGAAAGTCTTAGAGGCGGTGCTAAATAAATGAGGCCAGCTGCAGGTATGAACTTCGGCGGACGATACGAACTCGAATCGCGTATCGCCGTGGGTGGCATGGGCGAGGTGTGGGGCGCCGTTGACACCGTGATTGGTCGCCAGGTCGCGATCAAGATCTTGAAGGATGAGTACCTCGGTGACCCCGGCTTCCTCGAGCGCTTCCGTGCTGAGGCCCGTCACGCCGCCCTGGTTAACCACGAGGGCATCGCCAACGTTTACGACTACGGTGAGGAGAACGGCAGCGCCTTCCTCGTCATGGAACTGGTTCCCGGTGAACCCCTTTCCTCGGTTCTTGAGCGCGAGCACACACTGTCGATTGACAAGGTTCTCGACGTCGTGGCCCAGACGGCCGCCGCACTGCAGGCCGCGCATGCCGCAGGTCTCGTGCACCGAGACATCAAGCCGGGCAACATGCTCATCACCCCTGAGGGTCGCGTCAAGATCACCGACTTCGGTATCGCCCGCATCGCAGACCAGGTTCCCCTCACGGCAACCGGCCAGGTCATGGGCACCGTGCAGTACCTGTCGCCCGAGCAGGCCAGCGGACAGCCGGCAAGCCCTTCCACCGACATCTACTCGCTCGGCATCGTTGCTTATGAATGCCTCGCAGGCAAGCGTCCGTTCAGTGGTGAGTCGCAGGTCGCCATCGCCATGGCACAGATCAACGATGTTCCTCCCGCTCTGCCCGAGACCATCGCCGAGCCCGTTCGCAATCTGGTCATGGCGTGTATCGCCAAGAAGCCCCAGGATCGCCCGACCTCGGCCGCTCACCTCGCTCGCGCCGCCCAAGCTCTTCGCCGGGGTGACCTTCAGGGTGCAGCCGCGTCAGTTCCGGCAGTCCTCGGCACCCACCCTGTGGATGACGCGACGATCGTCATGCCACGCACGGCCGCAACCGGTGCCACCACGATTCTGAGCATCCCCGGCGCCCCCGAAGAGGCGGCTGAGCCCAAGAAGCGCAGCCCCTGGACCTGGCCCCTGGTCGCCCTCATCGGCGTCCTCGTTATCGTCCTTATCGGCTCGATCATTGCTCTCCTCGCCGGTGGCGGGTCCAACCCCACGCCGTCGCCCACGGAGTCATCGCTCACGCCGACACCGACGCCCACACCGACGCCCACACCCACGTCGACCGGCGCCGCCATCAACCTTCAGGACTACAAGGGACAGCCGGCGGCTGACGTGGTTTCGTCACTCAAGGCAATGGGCTTCACCAACGTAACCTCGGTTGCCAAAGACATGGCCCCCACGCCCGCGGATGCCGGCAACGTTTATGACATCAAGCCAAACGGCCCCACTGTCGTCAACTTTGCCACCCCCGTGGTTGTCACGTACTACGACGGCATCCCCGTTCTTCCGGCCCCGGGTTCACCCACGGTTACGCCCAGCACCATTACGGGTTCGGGCGTTGTCACGGTCGACTGGAGCAACCAGAATTTCTCTAGCTTCTGCCCGACCAAACCCACAACAGGTTTGAGCGGCTTCACGGTGACCTACAAAAACGGCATCACCACGACCGTTGGAGCGACTGAGACAAGCGTGCCGATTTCGGTGAGCTCGGGACCGAGCTTCAACGTGTACCTGACCGTGCTCTGTGGAACACTCAAGTCACCGCAGTCGGCACCGGTCATCGTCACCGTCAACTAGTTCGAGTCCGTGACCACGTCAGGGAGTCTCTTTGCCCAGCGCTACCGCGTTGGCTCAGAGCGCCCTGACCTGGCATTTGTCGACAGCCTGACCGCTGTTGACGAAAAGCTCAACCGTCAGGTTGTGGTGACCCGCATCAAAGAGCGGTTCGCAAGCAACCAACCGTTCGTCGACAAGTTCGTTCGACATGGGCGCAGCGGGCTTGGGGTCGTGCACCCCGCGCTGGCGCGGACCTACGACGTTGGAGTGGACGACGCCACGGGCGAGACCTACCTGGTCAGCGAACTGCCCGCGGGTGAAACCCTGCACGAGATTCTCAAGCGCGGGGCCCTGGAAAACGAGCGTGCTGCCAAAGTCCTGCGGCAGGTCGCACAAGGTCTCGCGTTCGCGGCCGAGCGCGGGCTGCACCATCTCGGACTGACCCCGAAGAACATCTGGGTCACGGCCGATGACCGCGCCCTTGTCACCGGTCTCGCAGTTGCTGCCCTCGCCGCAGAAACGGCACCAACCGCAGACTTCCTCGCGTCCGCACTTGGCACCTCGGGCTATCTGGCGCCCGAACAAATCGTGAGAGAGCCCACGACCGAAGGCACCGACGTCTATGCCCTTGGGTTGATTCTGAGTCAGGCCCTGTGCGGCCGACCCACCTGGGACCGAAACCTCCGCGGAGTAGCCCTCACTGAGCGAGCTGCGCAACGTGCGGTTCTCCCCGGAACCGTGATTCCCACTGTGCCCGCCGACCTCGACGCACTGATCAGCGAGGCAACCGAAGTCCGTCCAGCCGATCGCACCCTGACCCTCAGCATGATCGCGGATCGACTCGAGTCCTATGTAGCCCCGACGCACGAAATTGGTGAGGTCCCTGCGGCAGTCCTCCCGCCGACCGAACCGTTTGTCGTCGTGCCACCAGCCAGTGTGGCTGCCCCCGCAGCGCCGACGGTCGCCCCGGGCATCAACCCGTCGCTCGCCAAGGTTTTTCCCGCGCGCAGCTTGAGCACTCGAGAGTTTTCCACCGCCGAATTCAACGCGGGTCGCACACCGCAAGCCTTCCGATCTCTGTTGACGATTGCCGTCGGTTCGGTTGTCGGACTCGCCGCGCTCATCCTGATCGTGGTCAGTGCAATGCCGGCCAACGTTATTCCCTCGACGAGTCGCCCGATTCCGAATGTCGTGGGCTACACCTACGACCAGGCGGCAACGGCAATCACCGACGCAGGCCTCAAACCTGTTCGTCAGGACAAGACGGATGAGACGGTTCCTGCCGGAACTGTAATTTCGGTCTCCCCTGGGGTCGGCACCAAGGTTGAGATCGGCTCGAAGGTAGGAGTTACAGTCTCACTCGGCGCCAAGACAGGCGTGATTCCTAACGTCGTAGGAACGGCACTCGCCTCGGCTCAAAAGATTTTGCAAGATGCCGGTTTCGTCGTAGGCGTCGTCACTGAGGTGCCAAACGGATCCGTCGTTAAGGGCGCGGTTGCTGCCACCGACCCCGTCGGCGGCCAGACACTTCCGGCTGGTTCAACCATTAATCTTTCGGTGGCCAACGGCAAGGTCACTATCCCGAATCTTGTCGGCAAGACCGTGACCGAGGCAACGACAATTCTTGGGGGCCCCACGATTGGAATCACCCCGAAGCTCGCAGCCGATACCGGATGCGCCGCCAGCTCTCCGGTCGCGGTGAGCGCCCAATCTGCCGGCCCCGGCGATGTTGCGCGCGCGACGGGCATCACTCTGACCTACTGCACCGGTCGTTAGAAGACTCGACCCCGGGGCCGAACCTCACGACTACGCCGTGTGCGTGATGAGCGGGCTCTTGGTCAAAGCAAGCTCTGCCGCACCCTTAACGCCAACTTCTTCAAGCCAGTTGCCGAGCATCGTGTAGCCACCCTCGGTGAGAACCGACTCCGGGTGGAACTGCACACCGAAAATGGGAGCCGTTGCGTGACGCAATCCCATGATGACGCCACCAGCCGTGCTGCTGGTGACTACCAGCTCGTCGGGAACGGTTCCGTTGACAACCGCTAGTGAGTGGTAGCGGGTGGCCGTGAACGGCTGAGGGACGTTCGTGTAGAACGAGCTGTTGTCGTGGGTGACCTGCGACGTCTTGCCGTGCATGAGCTCTTCGGCGTTGGTGACGGTCGCTCCGAAAGCCTCACCAATGGCTTGATGTCCCAGGCACACACCCAGAAGTGGGATGTTCAACCGAGCCGCCGCCTTAACTGCGGGAATCGAGATGCCGGCATCCGCGGGCGCTCCCGGACCGGGCGAAACCAAAATGCCGTCGTACTGCTTGAGGGTCTCGTCGAGATCGGCGAGCGCAATGTCATCATTGCGAACAACAGTCGTTTGCGCCCCGAGCTCCTGAAGGTAGCCGTTGAGCGTGTAGACAAAACTGTCGTAATTGTCGATGACGAGGATGCGCTTCACTGTCCGACCGCCGGGTCCGTGCTTGAGATGATCTCGTCGACGACGGGAAAGACGAACATCATCAGGAGGGTCACAACGACAACAGCTCCTGCGACAAGCATAGTTACCCGTGCCCACGTCGGGCCCGGCAGGATTCTCCACAACGCTGCGTACATTAGCTCTTCTTCATGAGGGGGGCGAGGTCGGCGAAGGGCCCAGCCTTGAGCGGTCGCCAAGAATCGAGCACCGCATAGGTGACGATACGCTCAGCGTTGCCGTTTTGCGGGCTACAGGTCGTAATGGTGAGCAGGCTTTGCCCGGCTGGCGCTGTGGAGGTCGTCCCGGGCGCACCGATGGTGGTGCCCGGAACCGCGGCGAGAACATCCACCGAGGTGGGCTTCACATACTCGATGTTGCGAACCGTATAGCCGTAATAGCCCGCGGGCGTAGCGAGGTAAATCCGGTCTCCGGTGCGGATGAGCTGCGCCTGCTTGAACCCGGTTCCCCAGCCCGAGCGATGCACCGCCAACGCGAAGTTGCCGGCCTCACCCGGCCATGCTGTTTGGGCGTAGTGGCCGAAGTATCCGTGGTTCAGGGAGAGCTTTGGAGTCACGCTTTCCGCAACGCGGCGCGTGGAGTCGATACCGAGCCTCGGTACATACAGATTGCCGATGATCTGTCCGGCCGAGACCTTGGGCAGCACGGGAGCCGGACCAAAGTCTTCCTGGGCGACCAGGCTCGGGTCAGGGGTAGGAACAGTCCACGACTCCGCATCGTGCTGCACCTGCGTCTGATTGGATGCTGCCGTGATGGAGTCGTTGACCCACAATTGCCAGGCCAGGAAGAGAAGCACGAGCACACCCGCGGTGATCAGTAACTCACCGATGATGTTGATCACGGAGAGAGTTCTGCGGGCCGACATAGTTCTGCGAGTCTACCTTTTCGTCGGCAACCTCGACTGGGCGCGGGCTGAGCGTCCTCGCTATACTTGACCCACTATGGCCAAGACCAAACCCCCGCGCGTTCGCGCCACGAAGTCCGACGATTCGCAGGCTCCCAACCCCGCTTGGTTCAAGCCGGTGATGTTCGGATTCATGCTTCTCGGGCTCGCCTGGATCATCGTTTTCTACATCAGCCAGGCAACGCTGCCTGTGGCTGCCTTAGGTCAGTGGAACATCCTGGTCGGCTTCGGCATCGCCTTCATTGGCTTCCTGATGACCACAAAGTGGCGCTAACCCCCACTCACTTCATAAATTACACAGGTGTAATTCTCCACCTGTGGACAAAGCCTGTGGATAAGTCTCTCCGTCGCGCCCGCTAGCCGACGATAAAGGGCGCGTGCGACAGTGCCATCGCAACCAACAGTGCGGCAAAACCCGCGGTCAACCAGTTCTGTGTGCGTCGTGGATGCGTGCCCCAACGCAGGGTGTAGATAACCCCCACCACGGCCCCGCCGATGAGGCCTCCCACGTGGGCCTGCCAAGAAATACCCGATCCGGGCATGAATCCAATCACCAGGTTGATGGCGATGAGCACCAACAGCTGCGAGGTGTCGGCCCCAAGCTTGCGCTGAATCACCAGGAATGCCGCCATGAGTCCAAAAATCGCTCCCGACGCGCCAATCATTGCATTGGGGATTGTGCTCGGGTTGAGAATGGCCCAAACGAACACTCCAATGGATCCGGCGAGACCGGAAAGCATGTAGAGAACGAAAAAACGCGCCCGGCCGATCATCGTTTCAAGCACTTGGCCGAACATCCAGAGCGTGAACATGTTGAAGAGCAAGTGCAAGGGAAGGCTGCCCACGAGCGAACCGCTGCCCACAGAATGAGCAAACATCGCAGTGATCATGCGCCACGGCTCGTAGGGGACACCCTGCGAGGCAAACTCACCGAACGAGTAGAGCGGCGAATAGAGCAGGGCATCCGTTGCATTCAGCCCCGGGATGGACTGCAACACGTAGACAAAAACGCACACCCCCATGATCGACAGGGTGACCACAGGGGTGTTCGTTCCGCGAATGCGGAACGAGAAGCGCTTAGCCAAAGTTAGACAGCTGCGATCGCAATGGTTTCGATCACGACGGGCTCGAGCGGACGGTCGCCGGGTGCCGTGGGCACCGAGGCGATGGCGTCAACAACGGCCTTGCTCTCGTCATCTGCAACGGCACCGAAAACGGTGTGCTTGCCCCACAGGTACTGAGTGGGGGCAACGGTGATGAAGAACTGCGAACCGTTCGTTCCCTTTCCGCCGCGGATACCAGCGTTTGCCATCGCCAACACGTAAGGCTCGTTGAACGTGAGCTCCGAGTTGGGCTCGTCGTCAAAGTTGTAACCCGGGCCGCCGATGCCCTGACCGAGGGGGTCGCCACCCTGAATCATGAATCCGTCGATGACGCGGTGGAAAATGGTGCCGTCGTAGAGAGGGGCGTTGGTCTTATCGCCGGTGGCCGGGTGGGTCCACTCGATGGACCCGGTGGCCAGGCCCTCAAAGTTTGCAACGGTCTGCGGTGCGTGGTTGCCGAACAGGTTGACCTTGATGGTGCCCTTGTTCGTCTTGATGGTGGCAACAGAAGTGTGTGTAGTCATGCCTCAATCTTTTCACAGTCGATACTCATCCCGTACCGTGCGAGGATGGAGACGAAGACTTACCAACAGGGAGGGCCGACATGGGCAAGAAAAAGGTCAGCGAAGCCGAGCGACTGCGTATTGAAGGCGAGCGCCTTCTGCACGAGCAGCGCGAGGTCTTGGCGCACGCCGGCTCAGTTGTCCGCGATGCGAGCCGCGAGCTTGGTCGTTACGCTCACGACGAGGCCTACCCCCGCGTAGCCGCTGGCACCCGCCAGGCCGCAGCGGCGACGCGTCACAAGATTGTCGATGAGGTGTTGCCGAGTGTGGCCAGCGTCATCGGATCAACTCTCGCTGCCGTTGAGTCGGCTCGCTCCAAGGGCGCCGGCAAGGGCTCCAAGGTTGCCTCGGCTGCAGTAGCTGCCGCACTCAGCAAGGCACCGAAAAAGAATGGTGCGGGCAAGGCCATCGGCTTCGGTCTGGTGTTCGCGGTTGCCGTCGGTGTTGGGTATGTGCTGTGGCAGACCTTCCGTGCCGACGATGAGCTCTGGATCGACGAATAAACCGAGTTCCGGGCGCCTTCGCCCATAGGGTTTAACTCATGAGTGACGCCCGCCGCCCCAGTTCCTCGGCGCCGGCGGAACACTTTGTTGCTCACATTCAGGGCCTTCGCGCCATTGCGGTGCTGCTCGTCGTCGTCTTCCATTTTTGGCCCGGACGACTGACCGGTGGCTACATCGGCGTTGACGTCTTCTTTGTCATTTCAGGCTTTTTGATCACGGGTCAACTGGTGCGTGAGCTGCGCGCTACCAACCGGATAGGTCTGGCCGGCTTCTGGGCCAAGCGCATCCGTCGACTGATGCCGGCCGCGCTCCTTGTGCTGCTCGTCAGTGCGTTGGCAACGGCTTTCATCATGCCGCTGTCGTATTTGGTGAGCTCGCTCACCGACATCTCGGCCAGCCTGCTCTACGTTGAAAACTGGCATTTGGTCGTCAACTCGGCCGACTATCTCAACAGTGTTAACAGCACGATCGCCGAGCACTACTGGTCGCTATCCGTCGAGGAGCAGTTCTACGTGGTGTGGCCGCTGCTGTTGCTGGGTGCTTTCGCTCTGGGGGCCAGGTTCACGGTTCAGCGGCGGTGGCGCCTCCTTCTGGTTGCCGTCGTAGTGATTGTTGCCCTCTCGTTCCTTGCCTCTGTGTTCTACACTCGCACCAATCCCGCCCAGGCCTACTTCGTTCTCTTCACGCGCATGTGGGAGTTCGGGGCTGGTGCGTTGCTAGCCTTCCTTCCCCGGCTGAGGCCCCAGTCGTTCTGGCTGAGCAATCTGCTTGGTCTGGTCGGGCTGGCCATCCTTGCGTATGGCGGCTACAAGCTGACCCAGGCCACCCCCTTCCCGAGTTACTGGGCACTCATCCCGGTGATTGGCACTGCGTTGATCATCGTCATCAAGCCCGGTGGTCGCTGGTGGAACATGGGCCGACTGCTCTCCATCTGGCCGATGAGATTCTTGGGCGATATTTCGTACTCGCTCTACCTGTGGCACTGGCCGCTCATTTTCGTCGCGCCGTTCATCATCGGGTGGGGCCTCGGGACGGCTAACCGCCTGGCACTGTTTGCTGGCACCTTCGTTCTTGCTTGGCTCACGAAAAAGTTTGTTGAAGACCCGATGCGCCGTTTGCCTGCACTGGTCTCACGAAAGCCCCGCTATACATTCGGCTGGCTTGCCGTCTCGTTCGGGGTCATGGCGCTCATTCTCGGCAGCATCTACGGTGTGCAGAACGTGAAGTTCCAGGCCGCCCAGGCGCAGCTCATCCAAGTTCAAGACAATCCGCCGGCCTGTTTTGGTGCAGAGGTTGCAACCGGATGCTCCAACCCGGCTCTCGCCGATCAGATCATCCCCGACCCGGGGTTTGGCAACGCTGACGAGCCGACCAATCCCGAATGCTTCGTGCAGCTCAACGATGCCCGGTTAGCTCCCTGCACGTTTGGTTCAACGGCGGAGTCGGCCCCACGAGTAGCTTTGGTCGGGGACTCTCACGGATACCAATATCTGCCGGCGTTCATCCGCTTGGCCAAGCAGAATGGCTGGGCGCTCACCACGTACTTCAAAGGTGCGTGCCCGTGGACGACCGCTGGGGTTGGCGGTGCCGACCCGGGCTTTGTCGCATCCTGTACGCAGTATCGATCGGCCCTCGCGACAGAGTTGGCGCAGCAAAAGTTTGACGTGATTGTCACGGCCGCGTTCAGCAAGACCGAATACGTTGGCGATCTGACGACCACACAGGTAGCCGACGGTTTCGCCGATGCGTGGGCAACTCAGAACGGTGGCGCGACCGTGATTGCGGTTGCTGATAACCCCTCGTTCGAGAGTGACCCGAACAAGTGCTTGCGGAGCAAGCCTGCTGCTGAGTGCACCGAGGCCCGAGGGGCCGCGCTCGTGAAGGATGACCCGCTCATGCTGGCGGCGAAGAAGCTGAACCTGCCATCGGTAGATCTGCGCAACACGTTCTGCTCAGTCGCCGAATGTTTCGCGGTTATCGGCGGAGCTGATGTCTATCGAGACCAAGACCACTTGACCGCTACGTTCGCCACCTCGATGGGCTTCGCATTTCACTCGACAGTGGGGGCCGCCCTGAAATAGCTGTCTCCGAGACTTGGGAACAAAAAGAACCCTCCCGAATGGGGAGGGTTCTTCGTTTGTGGAGCCTAGGAGAATCGAACTCCTAACCCCCTGCTTGCAAAGCAGGTGC
>CAZPVE010000002.1:0-26398 GCA_964589925.1 uncultured Aurantimicrobium sp.
ACCTCATCGTTCGCGGTAAGGGAATGGCAGCTCGTCGTCAGGCCCTGTACGACCAGGCCAAGAAGGCCCAGGACGACTACATCAAGGATGTAGCCGGCACCTCGCAGGCCGACCAGCTGGCTAAGGCTGCAGAGCTCAAGAAGTCGGGTGCGATCACCGCAGCCGAGTTCACCGCTCTGAAGAAGCAGATTCTCGCTGGCAAGTAGTCCACGCAAGAATTGGTGCCCGTCCCCGAGAGGGGGCGGGCACTTTCTTTTGTCTGGCGTCCGGCCGGCTCGCGGGGGGCGGGCTGGCGGGCGGGCGTCTGCGTCAGCCGAGAGCTTTACGCAGGCGATCGGGGTCGATGCGCCAAAAGTTGTGCACCTTGCCGTCGATGAGCAACACCGGGATTTGCTCCCAGTACTCCGCCTTGAGCGCCTCGTCCGTGTCGATGGACACCTCGGTGAGGGTGGCCTCGGGATAGTCGGCGAGCACCCCGGTGACGACGACTCGTGCGTCATCACACAAGTGGCAGCCGTCGCGGCCAATGAGAGTAAGCGTGGTCACACATCCACCCTACGCATCAGGCAGAAGCTGCACGGTCGCGGGAATGCGAAAAGCGCCCACTTTTCAGCGGGCGCTCTCGTCGATTTTTGAAGAAGTGTCTACTTCTTGTTGCGACGCTGGTGGCGAGTCTTACGAAGCAACTTACGGTGCTTCTTCTTCGCCATGCGCTTGCGGCGCTTCTTAATTACTGAACCCACACAAACCTCACATGTTCGGGCGTGGCCACGAATCATGCGGCCGGGATAAACGGCTGTTTTGCCGTCGTGAAAGTCTAGCCGAGTTTTCGGGTCACAAAATCAACGAGCTGGTTGACCTGGTGCACAGCCTCGGCGGCGGTGCGGCCGACGGTCGCTGCGAAGTCTTTGACTTCCTCGCCCACAAAACTCTCACCCTCGACAACGGCGCTGTGCACTGCGCTCACTTCGTCAGCACCGAGGAACGGCGTGACCCAGGCCTCGAGCTGCTCGAGGGGCGATGCATCGAGGTGGTACAGGCGGTGCTGGCCATCTTCGCGGACCCCTACGAGACCGCTCTCGCGCAGAACTTTGAGCTGCTTCGAAACGGTCGGCTGGCTCAGGCCGGTCTTCGCCACGAGGTCGGAGACACTGAGTTCGGGCTTTCCCGCGAACGAGCGCTCGAGCAGAATGCGCAGGATGTCTCGGCGACCTTCGTCGGCAATCACATCAAATATGTCTGACATGGCATGAGCCTATCGCGAGTAAGCCGGCCGAGGAATATGACTAGTTGCCGGCGGCGAGCTCTCGGGCACGCTCGAGCGAGGCGGCGGTGGCGGCATCCACAATCGAACGGATGTCGGCGGCGTCAAACGTTGCGATAGCGCGTTCGGTGGTTCCGTTGGGGCTCGTGACAGCGCGACGTAGCTCGGCCGGCGAGTGGCCGCTGGCCAGCACATACTCGCTGGCGCCCCGGAAAGTCGAGCGAGCCAGAAGGGCTGCCTCTTCGGCCGTGAAGCCGCGAGCGACAGCAGCTGCCTCGAGCTGCTCGATGAAGTAGAACACGTAGGCGGGGCCCGATCCCGAGATGGTGGTGAGGGCATCGAGCTGCGACTCGGGAACGACGAGCACGTCTCCGACGGTGGCAAACACCTTGGCCACGAGGTCGAGGTCGGCAGCGCTGGCCGACGAACCCGCCGAAAGACCGGTCATGCCCAGACGAATGGCAGCCGGGGTGTTTGGCATCGCCCGAATGACCGAGCCGACGCCGCCCAGGGCAGCTTCGATGGTTTCGGTGGTGACGCCGGCGGCGACGCTCACAATGATGGCATCTTGCTCGAGAGCATCCGCAATTTCGGAGGCGAGCTCGGCGATCTGCGCAGGCTTGACCGCGAGCACAACGATGCGCGCTCCGGCAACCGCGTGACGGTTGGCAAGTTCATCGGTGCTGGTGACCCATGCCGTGACGCGCGGCTCGTTGTCGAAGTCGCGAGCGCGCTCGGCCGAGCGGTTGGTCACGCGAACGCCGCCGGTTACAGTCACGTGGTCGGCGAGCAGCCCGGCGAGGATGGCGCGGCCCATCGACCCCGCGCCAAGAATCGCCACCGAAGGAAGTTCAACGGCAGACACGGCGGAAGGTGAGGTCACGCTCTCATTCTAGGATTGAGGCACGGCAGAGAAAGGGAACTCGCTCATGAGCGCATCCGGTGGCACCAAGGCAATCGTCGCCGCTCTGCTGGCAAACCTGGGCATCGCTGCCACCAAGTTCTTGGCCTGGGCCGTCTCGGGAGCCTCCTCTCTGCTGGCCGAAGCGATTCACTCGCTCGCCGACTCCATCAACCAGATTCTGTTGCTGGTCGGTGGGCGCAAGGCCACGAAGGCCGCCGACGTGAAGCACCCCTTCGGCTACGGTCGCGAGCGGTTTGTGTATGCGTTCGTCGTGTCGATCATCCTGTTCTCGGTCGGTGGCGTTTTTGCGGTGTACGAGGGCTACCAGAAACTGATCCACCCCCACCCGCTCGAGGCCTGGTGGCTGCCCATCGGCGTGCTGCTGGTGGCCATCGTGCTGGAGTCGTTGTCGCTGCGCACGGCGATGCGTGAGTCGCGCGCTCTGAAGGGCAAAGCCTCGTGGGTGAACTTCGTTCGTCACGCCAAGGCGCCGGAGCTGCCGGTCGTGATACTCGAAGACACCGCCGCTCTCGTCGGCCTGGTTCTCGCCTTCTTCGGTGTCGGACTGACCGCCATCACCGGCAACAGTGTGTTCGATTCCATCGGCACAATGCTCATCGGTGCCCTGCTCATCACTGTCGCCATCATTCTCGGAGTCGAGATCAAGAGCCTGCTCGTCGGCGAAGGCGCGACCGAAGGCGACATTGAGCGCATCGAATTCGCGATCCTCGCGGGCAAAGAAGCGCAAAGCATCATTCACATGAAGACCCTCTACCTTGGGCCCGACGAGCTGATGGTCGGCGCCAAACTGGCCTTCGCGCCCGAGCTCAAGCTGGGGGCAGTCGCAGTCGCAATCGACACCATCGAGGCGCGCATCCGCGAGGCAGTGCCTGAGGCGCGAGTGATTTACATCGAACCGGATGTTCACCGAATCGGTCGCGGAGTCCCCACGACAACCGACACCATCGTGGTGAAGGGGCTCGACTAATGAAGCGCGCTGTCGTCATCGAGCACGACCCGTCCATCTCGCTGGGAAACCTCGAGCCCGTGTTGCGTGACGCCGGCTACTCCATCGAGGTGGTGGATGCCCGCTCGGCAGATTTCTCGGCAATCGATGCCTCCTCGCCCGACCTCGTTATCGTGCTCGGAAACGACAGCGGTGTGTATGAGAAAGACCGCTTGACCTATATCGCCCACGAAGAAAAGTGGGTTGCTGAGCGCCTCGAGTCGAAGAAACCCACGCTAGGCGTCTGCTTCGGAGCACAGATCATGGCCAGCGCCCTCGGTGGCGAGGTCTACAAAGGTCCGACCACGCAGATTGGCTACCGCAGCGTCGAACCCACTCCCGCTGGTGCTAACTCGCCCGTCGCTGTGTTTGAGGGGGTCCCGGTGATGCAGTGGCACGGCGACACCTTCACTCTCCCCGACCAGGTGACTCGCCTAGCTGGCTCGAGCGACTATGAAAACGAGGCTTTTGCCATCGACAACTGGGCGCTGGCGATTCAGTTCCACCCGGAAATGACCGACGAGATGTATCGGCAGTGGCTGGCCGACGGGCGTGAGTCTGTGGCCAAGCAGGGCCTCACCGAGGATGAGCTGCTTGCCGAGAGTGCTCAGCTGAATGCCCGCATGCAAGATGCGAGCGTCCACATGCTCAGGACGTGGCTGCAGGGCCTCTAAAGAACTCGGTCAGCATGCTCGAGCACTCAGCTTCGAGCACCCCACCGATGACTTCGACCTGGTGGTTGTGACGACGGTCACGCAAGAGGTCGTGCAGAGAACCCGCCGCGCCGGCCTTTTCGTCCCAGGCGCCAAAAACCACGCGAGGGATGCGGGCAGCCAGGATTGCTCCGGCACACATCACGCACGGCTCGAGCGTGACGACGAGCGTGAGGTCTTCGAGACGCCACGAGCCCGAGGCCGCGGCTGCGGCTCGAATGGCCTCTACTTCTGCGTGACCGGTGGGATCAGCGGTGGCCTCCCGGGTGTTGTGCCCGCTCGCAACCACCTCGCCCGACGGGCTGACCAAGAGTGCCCCAACCGGCACGTCGCCTGCGGACTGCGCCTCACGCGCGAGATCGAGGGCGCGGAGCATCCACGATTCGTACTCGGGCGAAACAGCGAGAGCCACAGAACTGCCTTTCTTCTGCCTCGAGCCTACGCGTGGTGGGTTTGACACTGAGCCTCAAACTCCGGTTAACTTTTCGCCATGTACTCGCGCGTTCAAATCACGGCTGCTTCAGCAGTTTCGTGGTGCGCCGGCTCGATGATGCCCGGCATGAATGACGCTTGTCGAATGTGTCGCTAGTCGCATCCCTTACGCCCCCACATTCGACTTTTCGTCCCGCGCACACTCTGATCAAGCCGGGACAACAGCATCATTAAGGACAACCACATGTCATCCGAATCCAGCCCCGCTGATTCAACTCCCGCGAAGACTCCCAAAACCGCGCGCGGATTCGCCCTCTACGTTGGCGTCGACGAAGCGACCGCGGCAGCAAACGGTATCGACCTTGCCCACCTGGTTGAGGCACTCAAGAGCCTGACCAGCCAGCTCGCACCAACTGCCGAGACCTATGCCGCCGTTGCGCTCGCTCCCGAAACCGCAGGCGGTCGTGATGTTGACGTCGTCCGCCTCGCTCTGCAAGAGCCGGCCGCTGTCGCGAAGGTGCGAAACAAGGATGACAAAAACGGTGGTGTTGTCGTCGACATCTCGCGCAAGCGCGTCCTCATCGATGACGAAACTGCTCCGCTGACCTTCAAAGAGTTCGAGCTGCTGCAATATTTTGTGCTTCACAAGGGGCAGACGGTCAGCCGAACCGACCTGATCTCGGCCCTGTGGCGGGCAGACGAGGAGGAAGTCCCGAACGAGCGCACTATCGATGTGCACGTGCGGCGTCTGCGCTCCAAGCTAGGTCGCTTTGAAGACATCATCCGCACCGTGCGTGGAATCGGCTATCGCTACGACGTGCACGCAGACGTTCTCGTTCTGTTCGCCAGCGCACCGAGCCCGGACCTGTTCTAGCGAAACTCAAGAGATTTCTAAGAATCTCCCAATTGGGGTAGCGAGCGTTACCGTTTCGTTATAAATTGTTGTCACCACGAACGACAAAGCTTCATCGTTCGTGAGCATGTGGTTACTTTCTCTTGGTGAAGACTTGGCCGGCCGATAATGACATCGGTCGGCCACAGTCGTTAACCGGTAATCTCACGAGGGTGACTACAAGCATCGTCTGGCTGCGGGATGACCTGCGCATCGCGGATAACCCCGCGCTGACTGCGGCCTGCGACGCCGGCGGTGAGGTTGTGGTCGTCTACATCTTGGATGAGGTGAGCGAGGGCATCCGGCCTTTGGGCAGTGCCACCAAGTGGTGGTTGCACGGCAGCCTGGAGAACCTGGCCTACCGCCTGGATCGCTTGGGCGCCCGCTTGGTGCTGCGCCGCGGTGAAGCGCACGACGTGCTGCGCGACCTGATTCGCGAAACCTCGGCGACCCACTTGTTCTGGAACCGCCGCTATGGCTTGGCCGAGCGCACGCTCGACGCCACAATCAAGGAGTACGCCAAAGCGTCTGGCCTGGAGGCAACGAGCTTTGGGGCGAACCTCCTTCACGAGCCGTGGACGATTCGCAGCGGTGGCGGAACCCCCTACACCGTTTTCACCCCATTTTGGAAAGCCTGCCTGAACCTGCCGACTCCTCCGCGGGCGCCCTTGGCGGCTCCCGCCGCGATTCCGGGTTTCGCCGGCGAGCTGGCCAGTGATGACCTTGATGCGTGGGCTCTGCGCCCCACCGCACCCAACTGGGCAATGGGCTTTGATTACCGGTGGACGGTGGGTGAGCAAGGAGCGCACGCCGCCCTCGAGCGCTTCGTGGCCGAGCGCCTCGACGACTATGCCGTAGGCCGCGATGAGCCCGGCAAGAACACCACCAGTGAGCTCTCGCCGCACCTGCGCTTTGGTGAGATCAGCCCGTTCCAGATCTGGGCACGCATCGAAGAAGTGAAGCAGGGGTCTTCGGCCGAAACACTCAAGAACGCGAGCAAGTTCTTGGCCGAGGTGGGCTGGCGCGAGTTCAGCTACCACCTGCTCTTTCACTGGCCCGACCTGGCGACGGTCAACTTTGACGCCCGCTTCAACTCGTTCGCGTGGGCCCAGCCCGACCCCGCGGTGCTGCGTGCGTGGCAGCAAGGTGAGACGGGCATCCCGCTGGTTGACGCCGGCATGCGTGAGCTGTGGCAAACCGGCTACATGCACAACCGCGTGCGCATGGTGGCTGCGAGCTTTTTGATCAAGAACCTGCTCATCGACTGGCGCGTGGGCGAGGAGTGGTTCTGGGACACCCTGGTCGACGCCGACGCCGCGAGCAACGCCGCCAGCTGGCAGTGGGTGGCCGGCAGCGGGGCGGATGCTGCACCCTACTTCCGCGTGTTCAACCCGGTCTTGCAGGCCGAGAAGTTTGACCCCAACCGCACCTACCTGCACCGCTACTTGGGTGACTTCGAGCTGGGTGAACTTGCCGGGTATCCGGACCCGATCGTTGATCTCAAAGAGACGCGGGATCGAGCACTTGCGGCGTTCGCCGAGGTTTCCGGGCTACCGCGGGCAATCCGGCCGCCGGTTGAGGCCTAGGCCTGACCTTAGGCCTACGCCTCGCGCGTGATCTCGACCGAGACGAAGGTGACTGACCCGCCTTCGCCGGAGTAGACGCCGTGCAGCGGAGCCACATCGAGGTAGTCGCGCCCGCGAGCAATCTGCACGTGGTTCGTGCTGATGTCGCTGAGGTTAGTGGGATCAAAGCCGTACCAGCCACCGGTGTACCACTCGACCCAGGCGTGCGATTCACCCACCACAGGCTCGCCGATGGCGGCGTTGGGGTTGGGGTGCAGGTAGCCCGAAACATAGCGAGCCGGGATGCCCACCGAGCGCAGCGCGCCAATGGTGACGTGGGCGAAGTCTTGGCAAACGCCCGACTTGCCCGACCAGGCTTCTTTGGCGGTGGAGTGCACGCCCGTTGACCCGCGTACGTACTTCATGTGCTCGTTGACCGTTTGGGCGATGCGCATCGCGGTGAAGGCGGGACCAGCCCCGGTGTCTTTGATGGCCTTGGCCATCTTGGCAACCTCGGAGTGCGGTTCACTCAAGCGGGTGTTGAGCAGGGCCTCGGCGAGCTCCGACGACGAGTCGCGGGCACTCTCGAGGAATTCCCACGTGGTGTCGACCGGGTGGTAACGGTTCTCGCGAACATCCACCACGCTTGTTGCGGTTACGGCGAGTTCGCGGTGAGGAACGAGCACCTCGAACACGCTGACCTGGGTGCCCCAGTAGTCGATGTAGGAGTGCTGGCTTGTTGCCGGGGTGATGTCGAGGCGTGCCGAGATGACGTATTGGCTGTGATCGGTGAGCGGCAGCATGCGCGCCTCGTTGTAGGAGGCGTGGGCCGGCAGGTGGTAGTCGAAGCCGGTGCGGTGAACGATGCGTAGGCGGCTCATGAGTTCTCTCCGATCCAGACCGGAACGGCACTTGTTGGGAAGAACTTGAGGCGGATCGCGTCACTCGCGGCAGACATCACAGCCTGCACATTTTCCATGTGTTCAGGGAGGTCGTCGAGCAGTTCGCTCACCGAGCGATACTCGAGCTCACTCTTGACCTGGCCGATGAGGCGCTGGGCTTCGTCGCTCACGCCGGCGCGACCCGCCGCCGGGTCGATCTCGCGCAGCGACTCGATCGCGCGGCTCGCGGCGAAGAGAATCGAGCGCGGGAAGAGACGGTCGGTGAGCAAGAACTCGGCGGCATTGATAGTGGATGGCACACCCCGGTAGGTGCGCAGGTAGGCCTCGTAGGCGCCACAGCTGCGCAGGATGGTCGTCCAGGACGGGCCACTCACGTCGGTGAGCGAGCGGGTGGCAAGCAAACGCGCGGTCATGTCGGCACGCTCGATGGCGCGACCGAGCGTGAAGAACTGCCAGGCCTCATCGTGCGTGGTAGCCGACTCGATGATGCCGATGGCCAGGGCCGCGCGCTCACGAACCCAGCGGAAGAAGTCGTGCGTCTTGTCGGCATCTACCTTCTTGGGCATTTTCGCGTTCGTGTGGTTGAGGCATTCCCAGAGCTCGGTCGAGACAATCTCGCGGGCGCGGCGGGCGTTCTCGCGAGCGGCCTCGACGGCGAATCCGATTGATGCTGAGTGCGAACGATCGAAGCCAAGAATGGTGAGCACGTCGGTGCGGGTGAGGCGCTCAGTGGGGTTGAGCGTGCTGCCCATCACCTGCAGCAGAGAGCGGCAGGCGGTGTCTTCGTCGATCCATGGATCTTCGAGCAGCATCTGCAGGTGCACATCGAGGATGCGCGCCGTGCCGTCACTGCGCTCAACGTAGCGACCAATCCAGAAGAGAGACTCAGCGATGCGACTCAGCATGAGGCACCTCCCGATTGTTGCTGCTGTTGCTGCTGCTGCTGTTGCTGTTGTTGCTGGAAGCGGATTGGTGCATCCTCGTCGACCGGCGAAATGTCGGGCACGTTGGCGTGTGACTCGTGGTGGCTGATCGGCACCTCGCCGGTACGGGTGTCGCTCGTGGTTTGAGCGGCAACGAGAGTGGATACGCCACCGGCGTTGCGGCGAGCCTCGAGCACATCCACCTTTTCGAGCACCCAGGTGTCTTTCGAGCCGCCACCCTGGCTGGAGTTCACCACGAGCTGGCCCTCAGGCAGGGCAACTCGGGTGAGGCCACCGGGCAGAACGAAGACGTCGTCACCCGAGTTCACGGCGAAGGGTCGGAGGTCGGCGTGACGCGGGCGCATGCCGTCTTCGACGAGGGTGGGGATGGTCGACAGCTGAACAACCGGCTGTGCAATCCAGCCGCGCGGGTCTTTGATGAGGCGCTTGCGCAGAGCTTCGAGCTCGGACGCGGTGGCGTCGGGGCCCACAACAAGGCCCTTGCCGCCGGAGCCATCGACCGGCTTGACCACGAGTTCGTCGAGGCGGTCGAGCACTTCTTCGAGCGCACCCTTGTCTTCGAGGCGCCAGGTGTCGACGTTCGGCAGAATCGGGTCTTCGCCCAGGTAGTAGCGAATGAGGTCGGGGAGGTAGGTGTAAACGAGCTTGTCGTCGGCGACGCCATTGCCGACGGCGTTCGCAATCGTGACGTGGCCGAGACGGGCGGCAAGCAGAAGCCCGGGCGAGCCCAGAACCGAGTCGGGGCGGAACTGCAGCGGGTCAAGGAACTCGTCGTCGACACGGCGGTAGATGACGTCGACTCGGGTGGGGCCGGCGGTGGTGCGCATCCAGACGCGGCCATTCGAGCAGAACAGGTCGCGGCCTTCGACGAGCTCGACACCCATCAGGCGGGCGAGAAGCGTGTGCTCAAAATAAGCCGAGTTGTGCACACCCGGGGTGAGCACCACAACGGTGGGCTCGTCGACGCCTTCGGGCGCAGACTTTCGAAGGGCATCGAGCAGGCGGTAGGGGTAATCGCCGACCGGGCGCACGCTGAGCGACGAGAACAGCTCGGGCAGAGTCTGGGCCATCACGCGTCGGTTCGAAATCACATAGCTCACGCCGGAAGGCACGCGCACGTTGTCTTCAAGCACGCGCCAATCGCCGTTTTCGTCGCGAATGAGGTCGATACCCGAGACGTGGATGCGCACTCCGTTGGCACTCTCGATACCTGCGGCCTGACGGTGAAAGTGGGTAGATGTGCCGATAAGCGAGGCGGGGATAACGCCGTCACGCACAACGTGCTGGTTGCCGTAGACATCGGCGAGAAACATTTCGAGGGTGCGCACACGTTGCGCAACACCGCGCTCGACGCGAGCCCAGTCATCCGCTTCGATCACGCGGGGGATGGCGTCAATCGGGAAAGGCCGCTCTTCACCCGCGAAGTCGAAGGTCACACCCTGGGCGAGGTACGAGCTGGCGAGGGCGTCGGTGCGGCCACGCAGCTCTTCCTGCGTCATCTGCGCCAGAGCGCGGTGGATCTCTTCGTAAGTCGGGCGCGAAGTCTTGGTGTTCGAAATGTCGGAGAACATTTCGTCCCACGGGGCGTGCGCGCGCTTTTTTGGGGCACCGGTGGTGCGGGAATATCCATCGAAAAGCGAGGCCATGCTCCCATGTTCACCGCGTTGTATTACGCGTTGATTACAGAATGGTCGCTTTTCTGAGAAGAAACAAGGCTAGAAGTCGCGGGCGTCGAGGTGGCCTAGACGACGAGCAACCCACAGCGAGACGTTCATGAACCAACCAATGCGAAGCGAGCGCGCATACCCGGCTAGCCAGATGTGCGGCTCCGGAGTGACGAACTCTCGGTAGGAGAGGCGGGGGTGCAAGAAGAGGCTGAGGTTCTTGGCGAAACTCGACGGGCGGCGCGGCGGAATCAGAGGTCGGTACTCGACGCCTTCAGCCGTGTTGACGTCCCAGAGAATCGAGCCCAAAATTTCACGTGTCTGCTTAGGTGGCGACCACAGGGTGGCCTTGAGGCGTGGGTTGGTTGCCTCGACAAAATCGGTCGGGGCGAGGTGCACATTCTTTTGCCAGTCGGCAAAGGCCCAGTAGACCCCGCGCTGCAGCTCGTCGTGAGGTCCGAGCTCCTGGTACTTGGCCTTATTGCCCAGGATGTACTCCCACAGCTCTGGCACAAAGTAGGGGCGCTCGGCCGTGGAGGTGACGTCGTCGAAAACGACACCCTCGCGAACGCCTGTCCAGAATCCGAAGCGGCTCGCGCGTGCGAAGCGGCCGAGATAAATGCCCGATACCTCGACACTGCGCTCATCGATTGCCGCCAGCTCGCGAAGCATGACCTGGATCGTTCCCATCCAGCCCACATCGAGCAGCACTACGTGTTGCTTACTGCGGCCGGCAAAAGTTTCGAACGGCCAGGCAATCTCGTTGGCAACTTCGGCCTCTGAGACGGCATCCTCGGTGAGCTGCCCACGAACATCCTGAAGGAACGGCGCCTTGGCGACCTTGGGGGAAAGCCCACGCTGTCGAGCGGCGAGCTCGATCGAGTGGAGAAGCGCGGCTCGGTTGATGTTGGGGAGGAAGTGGAGGTTGTCGAGCGTGGTCGAACAGGTTGCCCGAACAGCCTTCTCAAAGAACCGCCCCTCGGAGGACACCGCGACGAACGGCACTTGCACGTTGGCCTGCGCACGACTGACGAAGGTGCGAATGTAGTGCAAGGCACTCGGGGCGAACTGGGCCCCGAGCGCGGCAACAGACCCCTCGGCCAGACTCCGACTCACCCATGCCGATGCCTGCTGCCGGCGGTAGGCGGCAAACTTTGCCTGGGTGACCCGCTTCGAGGCGCGGTAGCCCACGCGCTGCAGCTCGTGATGGTTGGTGCGCAGCAGAATGGCCCGCGAGCCCCGGCTCAAAGGAGCGAGATAGTCGTTCTGTCGCCGATCACCAACATGCAGGTTTCCGGGATTCGTAAATCCCGGAAAATACTCATCTGTTTCGAGAAGGTCAAAAAGGCGGCCCGACTTTTTGCTCACGCCGAGGTCCGACGAACTGGCGATGCCATCGAAGGTGGGCACACCCACCCGGTCGAGGAGGTCTTTCAGTTGGGTCGCCGAGAGGTACATGTCGGAGACAAGATAGACCTTGACCGGTTGGCGTTCCTGAAAGCCTGCGAGGAGGCGCAACAGCAACCGGTTGGGCTTCAAGACGCTGGCCTCGTAGGCGAGTTCAAGCTCGATCAGCCGGTGGGTGAGGTTGTGAGCTTGATCGCCGGTCAACGTCACCGAGTATTTTTCGGCCAGCTGCCACACAATGCCCTCTACCCAATCGGTGAGGCGAAGTTCAAACTCAGGATGCTCCGAAGAAGCGATGCCTGTCGCGCGGCTCCAGGCAAAAGCGCGTTGCTCCAGCGAACGCACATAGTTGCGAAATGAATAGATTTCCCAGTCGGTAACTTCGTGGCTGATCGCGTCGCGCACGATAGGACGCCACCGTCGCGCGATCTCGAAGAAGCGCTCCTCTTCCGAGGTGAAATCACGCAAGACGAGCGTGTCAAAGATGTCGACGGTGATCGAACGAATGGGCTCCTTCTGGAGCGTCGTCCAGAGCTCGCGATAGGGGCGTCGACCAGAACGCTGTTCTGTCATTCTGCTCCCAGCCACACTGCTCCACCCCGTGAACGGAGGCCTCGGGTGAGGGCTGCCGTTGGCAAAATTCTACTTGCCCAGTGTCTCGACGTATTCGGCCAACAGCGGGCGCCAGTCGCGCGGGGCGTATCCGGCAGCCGTGATCTTGGCGAGGTCGAGAGCACTGTTGACTGGACGCGGCGCAATGCCTGTCTTGTCTGCGAAATACTCGGCCGTCGTGATGGGGGTCACTGCCTCGGGGTCGGCGCCGGAGAGACGATAGACCTCTTTGGCGATGTCGGCCCAGCTCACGACGTCGCCCGAGTTGGAGAGATTGTAGGTGCCATAGGGTGCGGCGTTTTCGAGCAGGAACTCTGTTGCACGGCGCATTTCGCTGGTGAAGGTGAGGCGACCAAACTGATCCGAAACGACCTTGGGGGCGATTCCCTTCACGGCCAGACTGTGCATGGTGCGCACGAAGTTGGCACCTTCGCCGATGACCCACGATGAGCGAAGGATGTAATGGCGGCGCGATCGAGCCGCAGCCACATCACCGGCTGCCTTCGATTGACCGTAGACGCCCAGGGGCGCCAAGGCGTCCTGCTCGGTATAGGCGGAGGGCTTGCTGCCGTCGAACACGTAGTCGCTCGAGACGTGAACAAGAGGGATGTCGAACTCGTTGCAGAAGTCCGCCAAATTGCCCGGGCCTTGAGCGTTGATAGCCCACGCAGCCACCCGACCTTCGGGCGTCTCGGCCGAGTCGACGGCGGTGTACGCGGCAGCGTTGATGATCGCACCCACATTGCTGCCGTCGAGTTGTGCCACAGATTCAGCCGAGGTGATGTCAAGCTGCGAGCGCGAGTACGTCTCGAGTCCAGGGGTGGCACTCACGAGTTCCTGGCCGAACTGGCCGCCCGCGCCGGTGACAACAACGGGCTTTGGCGCGAAGGGTGCAACGTCTTTGAGCAGTGGGTTAGCGAGGTCCTTGTCGGAAATGACCGCCTCAGCAAGAGGAATTGGCCATGCCATCGAGACAACCGGGTCATTCAGGCTCACGGCTGAGTAGCGCAGATCAGCTCGCCAGTGGGCACTCACCAGATAGGTGTAGACGGTTTCCGGCTCAAGCGTCTGAAACGCGTTCGCGACACCGCGCGGCACAAAGACGGCCACGTCAGGGGTGATTTTGTGCGAGTAGGTGGCACCAAATGATGGACCTTCTCGCAAGTCGACCCAGGCGCCAAAAACCGCACCCGACCCGACCGACACATACTTATCCCACGGCTCAGCGTGGAAGCCACGAGTTACTCCGGCGGTCGCGTTGAACGAAATGTTGTTCTGCACCGGCTTGAAGTCAGCCAGACCAGCGGCGACCATCTTGCTGCGCTGCCAGTTTTCTTTGAACCAGCCACGAGCATCGCCGTGCACCGGCATGTGCACCACAACCATGCCGGGGATGGGTGTGGATTCAACGGTGGGGTTGGCAACCATAGGGTTAGTGGCCCGTCTTGGCGTAGCGAGCTTCCGCCTCGGCCTTCTGGGACCCCCACCATGCTTCGTTGGTGCGGTACCAGTCGACGGTCGCCGCGAGCCCCGCAGCAAAGTCGGTGTAGGTCGGGCTCCACCCCAGCTCGGTGCGCAACCGCGTTGCATCAATGGCATAGCGGAGGTCGTGTCCGGGGCGATCGACCACCAGATCGTAGGCATCCGCGGGCTGACCCATCAAGGTAAGAATGTCTTCGACCACCTGTCGGTTGGACCGCTCGCCATCCGCGCCAATGAGATAGGTCTCTCCGATTTCGCCGGCCTCGATAATGCGCAGCACGGCCGACGAGTGGTCGTCCACGTGAATCCAGTCGCGCACGTTCTCGCCCGTGCCGTACAGACGCGGCTTCACGCCATTGATCACGTTCGTGATCTGACGCGGGATAAATTTCTCCACGTGCTGGTAGGGCCCGTAGTTGTTGGAGCAGTTCGAGATGGTGGCCTGAACCCCGAACGTGCGAACCCAGGCCCGCACGAGAAGGTCGCTCCCGGCCTTGGTCGACGAATACGGGCTCGAGGGGTTGTAGGGAGTGAGCTCGGTGAACTTGGCCGGGTCGTCGAGTTCAAGGTCACCGTAGACCTCATCCGTGGAGATGTGGTGAAAACGCACCTGGTGCTTGCGAACAGCTTCAAGGAGCGCGAAGGTGCCGATGATGTTTGTCTCGACGAACGGTCGGGGGTTGGCGATCGAGTTGTCATTGTGAGATTCGGCGGCAAAGTTCACCACGAGGTCGTGCTGCCCAACGAGCTGGTCGACAAGTTCGCTGTCTTCAATGCGGCCGTGCACGAAAGCTACGCGATCTCCGATGAGGTCTTCGACCGTCGAGAGGCTTCCGGCGTAGGTGAGTGCATCGAGGATGGTGACCTGGGCGTCGCTGTGGTCCAGCAAGTATCGTACAAAGTTTGAGCCGATGAAGCCGGCAGCACCGGTAACGAGGACCTTGTTCATGTGAAGTGCTTTCTTGATTGTGGCTAAATGATGTGCTTGAGAACGGCATCGAGGTAGCCGCCGTAGCCACTCTTGGCATACTTCACGGCGAGCGCAGCCAGTTGGGCGTCGTCGATCCAGCCTTGGCGGTAAGCGATTTCTTCGATGCAACCGATCTTGAGTCCTTGACGCTGCTCGATTACTTTCACGTATTCGGCGGCCTGAACCATGGAGTCCACTGTTCCCGTGTCGAGCCAGGCGGTGCCGCGCTCGAGCACTCGCACGCTCAGGGTGCCTTCATTGAGATACATCTCGTTGATCGAGCTGATTTCGAGTTCGCCGCGAGCGCTGGGCGTCACCGCCTTCGCCTTGGCTACCACCGTGTTGTCATAGAAGTAGAGGCCCGGAACGGCGTAGTGACTCTTCGGAGCTTTGGGCTTCTCTTCAATGGAGAGCGCTTTGAAGTCGGCGTCGAACTCGACCACGCCATAATCTTCCGGGTTGGAGACTTGATAGGCGTAGATGATGGCGCCTTCGGGGTCGAGGTTCTGGCTGAGCATGTTGCCCATGCCGGCACCCCAGAAGATGTTGTCACCGAGCACGAGTGCAGCGGCCTCATCGCCGATGAACTTCTCGCCGATGAGAAACGCTTCGGCCAGGCCGTTGGGGGCATCCTGAATGGCGTATTCAAGGTTTACCCCGAAGTCGGAGCCATCACCCAGCAGGGCCTTGAACTGGTCGATGTATTCCGCGTTGGTAATGAGGAGAATGTCTCGAATGCCTGCGAGCATGAGGGTGGACAGCGGGTAGTAGACCATCGGCTTGTCGTACACCGGCATGAGCTGCTTGGAAATGCCCTTAGTAATGGGCCACAGCCTGGTGCCCGATCCCCCGGCAAGAATGATGCCTTTCACAGTGCCCCCACTTTCATCGCTTTCCGGCCGAAAGAAGTATATCGGCAGGATGGTTCCCGGGCCTTGCTGACACAAAATCGAGCCCTAAGCACCCCGCCTGAGATAAGATTTGCGAGAGCTTAGCTGAGGGGAATCACATGGGTACAAAGAAGAAAACCGTCGAGACAATCGAATGGCTTGCAGTTGATGACGCAGAAAGTCGACTGCAAGCGTTGCGTGACCGCGACCTTGAAATCGGCCGCATTGCTCAGGGGCTTTCGATGCGTCAACGCATTTCCGAACTTGAGGCTGAAAACGCTCACCTCAGCTTGACAGCCGAGAATGCTCTTGAGGAACTAGCGGCGTGGAAGGGAAGCTCCACTTTCCGGCTCGCACGCATATTCACGAGACCTCTTGGTGTGTTCAAGCGAGCCTTTAGGCGCTAGTCGTGAGCACAGAGTCAGACATGCCAACACCGCTCGTGAGTGTCATCACCCCCGTCTACAAGCCCAGACTTTCCGAACTCGAACACTGCCTGGCCTCCGTCAGGACAGCCGGGGTGGAGCACGTGCTCGTCATTGACGGGCCCGAGAACGTGGAAAATCTAGATGAAATTCGTCGCCTTGCACGACGTCACGAGGCCCGCCTCGTTGTTCGCCCGGAACGCGGCGGAATTTCCAACGCCACCAACACCGGCGCCGAGGCGGCTTCGGGTGAATTCCTCGTTCTGGTCGACCAGGATGACTTCCTCGAACCGCGATGGTTTGACCACTTCAAAGCCGCGGCCGACGATGCGGACATGTTGTATTCGGATATGTACACGGCCGAGCAGTCCGGTCGGAAGGTGCGCTCCTACCTGAAGCCAGCTTGGTCACCCGTGCGCCTCACCTTCAACATGTTTGCCTGTCATTTCTTGGCGTTGCGTCGTTCACTTTTCATCTCCCTCGGGGGTATGAGACCGGATTTTGACGGTGCACAGGATCACGACATTGCGTTGCGGTTCTCGCGCAATGGAGCACGTGTGAAACATATTCCTGTGCCCCTTTATAACTGGCGTCAGAGCGCAACTTCAACAGCCCTCAACCCCGAGAGCAAGCCATACGCTTTCACCGCAGGGCAACGGGCCGCCCAAGAGCATTTGGACGAGCTTGGCATTGAGGCAACCGTTGCCCAAGAACTCATTCCTGGAAGCTATGTCGCACACTTCCCCAGGCGCAAAAATGCCATTTCCGTCGTAATCCCAACCGCATTCGGACGAGACAAGGCGAAACATGCCCATGTCCAGGACGCTGTGGAATCCCTCTATAAACACTTGGGCCTCGTTGCGGGAGATGAGCTCATCCTCGTTTCAGGCGGGGAGGACGACCACGGCCTTGTGAATGCCATCGACGAGGCAGCCTCGTTCAACGTCAAGCACGTAATTGATAATGGAAAATTCAACTTTTCTCGCCGAAGCAACATTGGATTTGAGAACGCCAGCAATGAACTCGTCCTTCTCATGAACGATGATGTCGTGCTCGACTCAGATCCTTGCTTGGACCAGATGGTGGGCCTACTGAGCTTCCCCAATGTGGGACTCGTCGGCGGTCTTCTAGTGTTCCCTGGCCTTCAGATTCAACACGGTGGACACATCTACAACGACCGACCTGGCCACGCCTATTACCGCTTTAACCGCCTTGACGCGCCACTATTTGACCTCATGATCGACCGAGAAGTTTCAGGAGTGACCGCAGCCCTCACCCTGCAAAAGAAGTCAACATGGCAAGCGGTAGGCGGATTTTGTGAAGCTCTCCCCTTGAATTTCAATGACGTGGACTACTGCCTCAAGATTGCCACTCTCGGCTACAGCGCAATCCAGGCAAACTCAAGTAGAGCTGTCCATCATGAGAGCGTCACTCGCGAGCCAACCGTCATTCAGTGGGAAATTGACTTCATCCGCGCGAGGTGGCGCGATGCCCTAACCAAAGACAAGTTCACGCGCAACGTGGAGGCCACAATCCCTCACCACCCGGAGTGGACCTCAACTCCGCAACCTTAGGAGGGCTAGCGGGCGATTCTTGCGCTCGCGTGGCGCCGCAGCCAGGCGAGCTCGCGAAGCCGAGGTCTGATACTCCTGCGCCCAAGGCGACCAAGAACTAGGCCGAGAGGCGAGGAGAGCAGCATTCCCAGTGCGACAACGGCGCTCGGCTGCAAGCGAACTAGCAACGACAAAATGGCCTTGTCTCTGCGAAGGTTGCCGCAAGCAGGGTCGGCCTCCAAGTAGCCGAGGAACGCCTTCAGTCGTTCCTTGTTCTCCACGAGGTACTCGTCCTTGAGGAAACAACTCTTGACGTAGTCATCGACAAAGTGCCCTAAGAAACGTGGTCGCAGGTTGTCTCGAAGAATGAACTCCTGACTGATCGGACGATCAGGGTAAGTGCGACGCAATTTCTCGAAGTAGATCCACCGGCTTCGCGAAAACTTGATTGAGAACGTGGTGCTCGACTCATTGATCGTCCAGCACGTTACGGGCCGAGGGTCGTAAACACTCGTGTAGCCGGCAACGAAAAGACGAATAAAGAGGTCGTCGTCCTCGTACCCCTTTAATGACTCGTCGAACCCCCCAACTGCCATGAAGGGCTCTTTCGCGATCAAACTTGCCGAAGGGAGAATAAACATGTCCTTCTTGAGCTGCATAAAGAGGTCCGTCTTGGGATGCACGGAGTGGTTTTCAATCCAAGAGTGGTAGAGCACCCGTCCTTCCTCGTCTCCGCGCCAGAGGTCTCCGTAGGCGAATGCGAATCGCTCGTCTCCCCGCTCGGAAGCAATGTTCACCAGGTGCTCGATGTGCCAGTCAAGGAAATAGTCATCCTGGTCAAGAAGGCAGATGTAGGGAGACTTTGCCCGGCGGATACCCTCATTGCGGGCTGAGCCTTGGCCGCCATTGGCCTTAGTAATCACCGTCACTGGCAAATTCTTGGTGAGGGCCGAGAGCTTTTTTGCCTCCGCCTTCGACGAACCGTCGTCGACGATAATGACTTCAGTCGCCGGATACGTCTGGTGCAGCGCGCTCTTGATTGCTCGTTCTATGTATTCCGACCCGTTATAGAAAGGGATGACAACGGCGACTTCCCTGATCTCCATTTCCCCCTCGTTTCAGCGTCTAGAGCGCATAATCGACTTCTTAGTTGAGTTTAGGCGACATTTCAGAGGTGGCACACTTAGGCTTGACGCGGGGAGAAAGATGAGAGAGACATGGGTTTTGTCGAAGAAAGCTTTGCTCATCGGGGCAAGCAGTCAGACAAGTGGGCATCCTACCTACCCCTTTATTCCAAGGTGGTTGAGGGGCTCCAACGTGACGTCGAAAGCCTTCTCGAGATCGGTGTTCAACGCGGTGGCTCTCTAGAGATTTGGGCAAAGACTCTCCCTGAGGCAAAGCGAATCATAGGCTGTGACATTGATCCCACCTGTGGGATGCTCACCTTCACTGACTCGCGCATAACGGTGCTCGTTGGCGACGCAAGTTCTTCCCAGACGGTCGAGCAAATTGAAGCGCTGTGTAGCAGATTCGACTTAATAGTTGACGATGGGTCGCATCGAAGTTCGGACATCATCCAAACCTTTGCCAGATACTTTCCACTTCTCGCCCCAGGTGGGGCATTCATTATTGAGGACCTTCACTGCGCGTATTGGCCTGACTGGGATGGTGGCCTGCTCAGGCCGGACTCCGCCGTGGAGTTTCTCAAGCGCCTAATCGACGTTGTGAACGCCGAGCACTGGCCCGGCGATTTTGCGGCAGTTGACGTGCTGTCAGATTTCCTAGGAGACCTAGCCGACAATCAGCGGGCCCGACTATCGGCAGCGCTGCCTTTCGTCAAGGCAGTGTCGTTCTTTGATTCAGTCTGCGTTATCGAAACGTATAGAGATGTTCCAGCTTCACGGCTGGGGCCTCGAATTCTCCTCGGGGGAGATGCTGGGGTGGAAAGCACAGCCGTGCGCGCCCGAGAGATGGCGCCAGCCAGCGATCCGCGAGGCGACCTCCGAGACCGCTTCAGCCCTGCAAACGAGGATGCGGCATGGGCTGCAGTGCCCCAGCTCGAAGCCGCAAACCTGGCTTTGGAAGAAGCACTCCGAAAAATCTCTGCCCTGGAGCAGGAGCGAGCACACATTGAAGGCGCCCTCGAGGAGGTGCAGACTGAACTTGCAAGACAGCTGCAAGCCAACGAACTGGTCACCGCCGAGCGTGACAGACTCTTGAATAGTCGAACCTGGCGATGGGGTCGCAAATTGGCTCGTTTGATTGGTCGCTAAACGGCCTCGGTTCGAGTGAGCTCATCCTGCACCTCCGACGCAAGTAGAATGAAAGAGCGCAATGGGGGGACATATTTCAGGATTAGTACTGTGGCTTCGCGCACAAGTGAAGCCCTTTTTCAAGTTTGGCGTCGTCGGGCTGGGTGCTCTCGTCGCCGATATCGCAATATTCAACTTATTCATGATCCTTGTCCCTGAGGGTGCAACCTTTGGTTACGAGCCGATCATCGCGAAAGTGGTTTCCGTCTCAATTTCAACAGTCATTGCTTGGATGGGAAATCGCTGGTGGACCTTCCGCGAGACGCGTCGGAAACAATTCATAGTCGAGCTCCTCGAGTATGCGCTCGTCGCCCTCGGGGGCATGCTCATCGCCGTTGGCTGTCTGTGGTTCTCGCATTACGTGCTCGGCTTCAAGAGTTTGCTCGCCGATAATATTTCGACCAACATCATCGGGCTCGTCCTGGCCACTGTGTTCAGATATCTGCTGAACCGCTACTGGGTCTTCCACGAGGCGCGTAGCCACCATGCGATAGAGTTATCAGAGTCTTAGAGGAAATTCCAAGGGGGAATCTATTGTCTCAATTCAGCAATGATGTTGTAGTTGTCGGCGGCGGAGGTCATGTCGGGCTTCCCCTGGCCATTGCACTTGCATCGCGCGGCAAGCGGACTGTTATTTATGACATCAATCAGCCCACGGTCGACAAAATCAACCGTGGAGAGATGCCCTTCATCGAGCCCAACGCCGAAGAAATGCTTCAAACTGCCCTCGAAGCGGGTCTGCTCACTGCGAGTACCAACCCAGAAACCGTTTCGACGGCCGAGAATGTCGTGGTCGTCATCGGAACGCCGGTCGACGAGCACCTGAACCCAGACCCGAATGCCATTCCCAAGGCTCTTGGCCTTACCACTCAATACTTCCGTGATGGCCAGCTCTTGGTCTTGCGAAGCACTGTCTACCCGGGTGTAACTTCACTGGTTGAGCGAATGATTGCCGACCTAGGTCTCAACATTCTTGTGGCCTTCTGCCCAGAGCGCATCGCCGAACACAAAGCTATGGAAGAGCTCTTTAGCCTCCCCCAGATTGTCTCAAGCTACTCAGATGAAGGTTTGGCTCGGGCATCAGCGCTCTTCGGCTCACTGACCGACACCGTCGTGCCGCTGAAGCCTGAGGAGGCAGAGCTCGCCAAGCTTTTCACGAACACCTGGCGCTACATCAAGTTTGCCGCTGCCAACCAGTTCTACATGATGGCTAATAGTCGAGGACTCGACTTCGAACGCATTCGCCACGCCCTGACACTTGACTACCCGCGGGCCCAAGACATGCCCGGGCCCGGATTCGCAGCCGGCCCCTGCCTTTTCAAAGACACTATGCAGCTGGCCGCGTTCAGCGACAATGGTTTTGGCCTCGGCCATTCGGCCATGCTTGTGAACGAAGGTCTTCCCCTATACCTGGTCAGCCAGCTCGAGGAAAAATATGACCTCAAAAACATGACCGTTGGAATTCTTGGCATGGCTTTCAAGTCGGGTTCTGATGACATTCGCTCAAGCCTCTCGTACAAACTCCAACGCGTGCTCAAGTTCAAGGCCGGCAAGGTGATCACGACCGATCCTTACGTCACGCTCACAACCGACCCCAACCTCCTGCCCCTCGATACAGTTCTGGCTGAAGCTGATCTCCTCATCGTCGCAACTCCCCACCCCGAGTACCGTGGCCTGAAGACCTCGAAGCCTCTGGCAGATATCTGGAACGTTGCCGGATTAGGGTCCCTCGTTTGACGAACTCGCCCCGCGCCACGGTGGTGATCCCTGCATACAACGAGGGTGAGTCCATCATTCCTGGCCTCGAGCGAATTTGGGAAGCGGTTCGCTCGGACATTGAACTCTTGGTCGTCGTGGATTCCGAGAACGACTCGACCACCGAACCTGTTCGACGACTCGCCGCGGCCTTTCCCAAGACCAAACTCGTCATCAATACATACGGCCGTGGGCCGGCAAATGCGATTCGGTTTGGTATCGATCAGGCCCAGGCTCCCACCGTGGTCGTCACCATGGCGGACGGATGCGATGACCCGAGGCAAATTGATGATCTGATTCTTCTTGTCGAACGTGGAGTTGTTGTCGCGGCCGCCTCGCGATACATGGCGGGAGGCCAGCAGGTGGGTGGCCCGGCATTTAAGTCCTTCCTGTCAAAGTCTGCAGGCCGAGCATTGTTCTGGTTCGCCCGAATCGGCACCAAAGATGCCACCAACTCTTTCAAGGCTTATCAAACCGGGTTCGTACGCTCGGTTGGTATCGACAGTCGAGCAGGTTTCGAAATCGGCCTCGAGCTGACAGCCAAAGCCCGCCGCCTCAGGCTCCCCGTGGCAGAGATTCCAACCATTTGGCTGGATCGGCAATTTGGGGAGTCAAACTTCAAACTCCGGAAGTGGCTGCCCAGCTACCTCCAGTGGTTTCGATTCGCGTTTGGCCGCCGCCTCACGCCCGAAAGCTTGAGGGCACTTGCTCAAGCACGAACAGAAGGAAAAAGAAAATGAAGAATGTCGTTGTAACGGGATCCGCAGGGTTCATTGGCGGCTACATCGTTGAAGAGCTGTTGGAAAAAGGCTACTCAGTCACGGGTGTCGACAACTTCTCCAAGTACGGACGAGTCTCCAAGAGCTACGACAACCACCCCAACTACAAGCTTGTTGAGGGTGATGTAAAAGACGTCGAGCTTATGACATCACTTCTCATGGATGCCGATCATTTCATCGCTGGAGCCGCTCTCATCGGTGGAATCTCCTACTTCCACACCTACGCTTACGATCTCATCGCACAGAACGAACGCATCATTGCCTCTTCTGTGGACGCTGCCATTGCCGCCATCAAGGCGGGAAGTCGTCTCGAAAAGGTGACTTACATGTCGTCGTCGATGGTCTTTGAGTCAACCGACCGCTGGCCGAGCGTCGAGGGAGACGAGCGTCTGGTTCCTCCGCCCCTCTCGAGCTATGGATTCCAAAAGCTCGCCGTGGAATACTTCGCTATCGCAGCCTGGGACCAATACAAGGTTCCTTACACGATTCTGCGCCCCTTCAACTGTGTTGGAATCGGTGAAAGCCGTGCCCTTGGCGACGTAGAAATCGACTCGGGCAACGTGAAGCTCGCTATGAGCCATGTGGTTCCGGACCTCGTTCAGAAGGTGCTTCGCGGCCAAGACCCGCTGCACATTCTTGGTGGCGGAGACCAGGTTCGTCACTACACCTACGGTGGAGACCTTGCCCGCGGTATCGTTCTGAGCCTGGATCACCCTGGTGCGCTGAATGAAGACTTCAACATGTCAACTCCGGTCGGCCACACGGTGAAGGAACTCGCCGAGGTCATCTGGCGCAAAATCAAGGGCCCGGATGTGCCCCTGAGCTTCGTATACGAAGAAGGATTCGAGTACGACGTGAAGAAGCGCGTCCCGTCGACTGAGAAGGCCAAACGGGTTCTGGGGTTCGAGGCGACCACCAAGCTCGAGGACATGCTCGACGAGGTTATTCCCTGGATTGAAAACGCGATTAAAGAAGGCACAATCTAAGTCAGCCAGTTCTTTGCTTCGGGCCCCACGTCTTTCGAGATTGTGGGGCCCGACCCGCTTGGAAATTGACCGTAGGGGATACTTAACTCATGCTTCCCAAGGAAAAAGGCATCGGCCTGGCTAGCGCAGCTTCCAGTAAACAAATCGCCACGTGGTCGACAGTCCTCCTCGCAGGAATATCTCTCGCCTACTTTTCAACGATGGTCGTGGGAGTCATCAACTCGTACAGTGGCCTGCCCTATTGGGACTCGTGGGACGGATACCTCGACGACCTCATCAAGATTGACAATGGCAATCTTTGGGGCTGGTGGGCTCAACACAACGAGCACCGAATCCTGCTGGCAAGGCTGACTTTTTGGCTCGACCTGCATGTGTTCGACGGCAATGAGATATTCCTCCTGATCATCATCATTGTTTCCGTAGTGGTATCCATGGCCGTCGTGGTCGTAGCTCTCGTTCATGTTCTCCAGCAAACCTACGGCTCGGAAAAGCCGATTTCGAGCATCGCTCTCTTTGCAACACTCGTCGTAGCATTCAGCTCGTCGTGGATGCAGAGCGAAAATCTTGTTTGGGGCTTCCAGACCCAATTCGTTCTCGTGACTACGTTGCCGCTGGCAACATTCGTGCTGATCGGTCTCTCGGCTTGGCTCAAGACTCGAGGATCAGTTCGTCTCTCGGGTTGGGCGCTCGCATTTGCCGGCCTCGCGGCAAGCGGTGGCGTGTTATCCATGTCAGGCGGACTCGCCGCTCCATGGATAGCCCTTGTTGGACTAGTCGCCCTACGCTTCCAGCTCAAATCCATTATCGCGTGGGGCCTCGGCACACTTCTTCTCACCGTGGCCTACCTTGCGGGCTACGCCACACCCCCCGGGCAGGTTAGTGCACTGCACACGATCAAGGCACACCCCTTCGACGTGGCTGTCTTCTTTTTGCGTTATCTTGGGGCCCCCGCGTTCCACGTGAGCGGCTCCGCCTGGCTCGCCACGCTGAGCGGCTTTGTAGTCGTCGCTCTTGCCGTCCTGCTTAGCATAAGGAATTGGTTGAACCGCGCGTCCGTGCCCTCGGCGTTCACTTTGAGCTTATTTACCGCTTACATTCTGGCGGTTGGGCTTCTGACCGCGGCGGGTCGAGTGCCGTTCGGGATGGAGGGGGCGTTCTCTAGCCGCTACTCAACCCCGGCCCTTGCTCTTTGGCTCGTTACCGGGGCGCTGATCTGGGCAAGACTGCGCGACGTGTACCTCGCCCACCCACTTCGCCTCACAGGTCTGGTCGCAGTGATTCTGATGGTCCCCGCGAGTGTGCAGGCCGGGGCAATATCCGATCGGACCCAGTTCGTGGCCGACAAAAACCTCGCCGGCATTGCCCTATCTCTCAACATCGGTGACCCTGAGGCAATTCACACTCTCTATCCCGATGTCAATCGCGCTCTCGACTTGACGCACCAGGCCCGTGCCCTAGGACTCACGCCCCTGGCTCGGTCCGAGTTTTTTGCCATGGACAAGGATCTTGGGAAGATTGCTGTTCCTCAGCATGAAGTCCCCTGCCGCACCAGCATTTTCCTTCGCTCGGGATCGGCGAGCGCGGACTTCTCCCGCGTCGCTGGCTTTGCATCAATTACCGGGTTAAAACACAGAGCAGCCCTCGGCGAGGTGGTGGATGCGAACAACAGAATTGTGGGCTACATAAGTATCGGAACATCAAACATCTTTGGCGCGGCCCCCACAAGCCCCCCGCCCGCGGATAGCGAGATGTTCTCCGGATACGTTCTTGCCTCGGCGACCGGAAACGTTCGCCTGTCAGGGGCTTCTTGGACCTGCTCCCAGGTCGTCCAGTAGTTGCGACAAGGGTTACCTGTAACCTCTTCTAGGAGGGACTTGGGGGCAAATCATGACTTTTTTCTTGTCTGAACTATTTACGGTAATCAGCATTGTGATTCTGTCAGTTCTCGTGTTGGCTGGGAGTCTCGCAACTCAACCCCTTTGGCATCGAAGCCCTTACCTGGCTCCCGCTTTCGGTATTGTCGCAGCGGCACTTGTTGCGTGGGCCGTTGCAATTGCGTTCTTCGTGGGGCCACCATTCGGAATAGCGACTTCCTGGCTACTTTTCTTGGCCTGCGCCGTTTCCCTCCGATGGTTCCCTTGGAGAAGGCTCGGCAAGGTCGTGTTTGCAGCGGTAGGAAGTGTTACCGCACTTGCTGCGGGTTTAATTGCCTTTGGGTTCCTGTGGGGATCCCGAGGAGAAGCCCTAGGGACAATCCAAACCCGCTTCTTTGGAATGCCGCCCGATAATGCCATCCCACACATGTTCGCCGCCAAGTTGTTCGACAAGCTCAACGGAATTTATCTCCTTGGCGACTGGCATGCGAGTGACCGACCCCCTCTCCAGACGGGCTTCATCCTCTTCGAACGATCTCTGCTTGGAAGTCTCGCAGCCAGCACGAACCCTCCAATGTTGGCTGCCTTGGCGGTGGGAATTGGCCTCGCTGTACAACTCCTTTGGATTCCCGCACTTTACAGTTGCTTGCGAGCTCTTCGCCTCAGCACAACGGGCTGTCTTGTTGGAATTGCTGGTGCAGCAGCGATGCCGGTCGTTTTTCTCCACTCGCTCTACTCGTGGCCGAAATTGCTATCCGCTGCCCTGATGATTGCGGCTGTTTCAATCTGCGTGCAGATGATTTTGGACAGGGAGCTCTCTGCTGCCAAGTTTTCCATTGGCGGGGCGGCAGCATCGCTCAGCTTGCTGGCCCACGGGGCGGCGGCATTCGCCCTACCAATTTTTGCAGGGCTTGCAGTGGTTTTGCTCGTTCGGACTCGAGACAGGCATGAGCCAGCTTCACGGCGCATTGTCACCTTAATCTGGGGTGTCCTTACATCAGTCTGTCTGTACCTCCCTTGGGTTGCCTATCAGAAGTTCGTCGACCCTCCCGGCGATCGCCTTCTGA
>CAZPVE010000003.1:0-23533 GCA_964589925.1 uncultured Aurantimicrobium sp.
AGGTTGGCGACCCGTTCGCCGAGAAGGTGCTCATCGAGTGCTGCCTCGAGCTCTACAAGAACGAACTCGTCGAGGGTATTCAAGACCTCGGCGCCGCCGGCATCTCGTGTGCCACGAGCGAGCTCGCCTCGAACGGTGACGGCGGAATGTTCATCGAGCTCGACAACGTTTTGCTGCGCGACCCCACGCTCACCGCTGAAGAGATTCTCATGAGCGAGAGCCAGGAGCGCATGATGGCCGTGGTCAAGCCCGAAAAGCTTGAGGCTTTCCTGGCCGTGGTCAACAAGTGGGATGTTGAAACCAGCGTTCTGGGTGAGGTGACCGACAGCGGCCGCCTGATCATCCACCACGGTGGCGAAGAGATCGTGAACGTCGACCCGCGCACTGTTGCCATCGACGGCCCGGTCTACGAGCGTCCGGTTGCCTACCCCTCGTGGATTGATGAGCTCAACACCAAGACCGCTGCGGTTCTGCCTCGCGCCACCGACGGCACCGGCCTCAAGGAGCAGTTCCTCGAGCTCGTTGCCAGCCCCAACCTTGCCGACAAGTCGCTGATCACCGACCAGTACGACTACTACGTCATGGGCAACACCGCTCTGGCTTTCCCCGACGACGCGGGCATGATTCGTGTCGACGAAGAGTCGGGCCTCGGATTCTCGATCGCCACTGATGCCAACGGCCGCTACTGCCAGCTCGACCCCTACGAGGGCGCACGCCTGGCTCTGGCTGAGGCGTTCCGTAACGTTGCTGTCTCAGGTGCCACCCCGATGGCCGTCACCGACTGCCTCAACTTCGGTTCGCCCGAAGACCCCGAGGTCATGTGGCAGTTCAGCCGGGCCGTCGAAGGTCTGGCGGATGCCTGCCTCGAGATGGAGATTCCCGTCACCGGCGGAAACGTCTCGTTCTACAACCAGACCGGCACCAACGCGATTCACCCCACCCCGGTTGTGGGTGTGCTCGGCGTTATCGACGACGTTGCGCGCCGCATCCCGAGCGCGTGGCAAGACGAAGGTCAGCACCTTTACCTGCTCGGCATCACTCGCGAAGAGCTCGACGGTTCGGCGTGGGCCAACACGATTCACCAGCACCTCGGCGGTCGCCCGCCGCAGGTTGACCTCGGTCGCGAGATCGAGCTGGCTTCGCTGATTCGCGGTGCTTCGCTGGAGTCGCTGCTGGGCAGTGCACACGACCTCTCCGATGGTGGTCTGGCTCAGGCTCTGGCCGAGTCGGTCATCCGTTTCGGTGTGGGCGCACGCGTGTGGCTCGACGACATCATCGAGCGCGACGGCGTCGACGCAACCAACGCTCTCTTCTCAGAATCGACCGGTCGTGTGCTGGTTTCGGTTCCGCGTGAAGACGACGTGAAGTTTGTTGGCCTGTGCGAGGCTCGCAACTACCCTGTGCTGCGCATCGGCGTGACCGATGGCACCGGTGCGGATGCGGCCCTCGAGGTTCAGGGACAGTTCACGGTCTCGGTTGCCGAGATCCGCGAGCGCAGCGCTGCAACACTACCTAAGTACTTCGGCTAAAGCCCGATTCTGGGCCTCGCGGCCTATTTGTCGGAAGCGATTTCGACGTGGTGCTGAATGACCTGCTGCACGACGAAGTTGAACCACTTCTCGGCGAATTCGGGGTCGAGGTTGGCTTCGGCAGCTAGCGCGCGCAAACGCTCAACCTGACGCTTTTCACGCTCGGGGTCTGACGGCGGCATATCGTTGGCGGCCTTCAGACGACCAACGGCCTGCGTGAACTTGAAGCGCTCGGCCAGCATATGAATCAACGCAGCATCAACGTTGTCGATGCTCTCGCGCAGGCTGTGCAGCTCGGCGAGGGCTTCGGGGTCGAGGCCGTTGGTGGATGACATGCTTCGACTTTAGACCAGGTCGGAGGATCGACGCGGCTAGATCAGGTCGTGCAGCGAAATGATGGCGTCGCGAGCCGGGCCCACACCAATGGCCGAGAAACGGGCGCCGCTCATAGCTTCGATCGCACGAACGTAGTCCTGTGCGTTCTTGGGCAGGTCAGCGAAGGTACGTGCACCCGTGATGTCTTCGGTCCAGCCGGGGAAGTTTTCGTAGACCGGCTTGGCGTGGTGGAAGTCACTTTGGTTGACGGGCACCTCATCGAAGCGCTTGCCGTCAACCTCGTAGGCCACACACACGGGGATCTCTGTGAGGCCGGTGAGAACATCCAGCTTGGTGAGAACGAAGTCGGTCACGCCGTTGATGCGCGAGGTGTAGCGGGCGATCGGGGCGTCGTACCAGCCGCAGCGACGGGGGCGACCGGTGGTGGTGCCGAACTCGAAGCCCTTGGCGCGCAGGAATTCACCCGACTCGTCGAAGAGCTCGGTCGGGAACGGGCCCGAGCCGACGCGAGTTGTGTAGGCCTTGATGACGGCGATCACGCGCTCGATCTTGTTGGGGCCGATGCCCGAACCGGTGGATGCGCCACCCGCGGTTGCGTTCGAGCTGGTGACAAACGGGTAGGTGCCGTGGTCGACGTCGAGCATGGTGGCCTGGCCGCCCTCGAAGAGAACGGTCTTGCCCGCCTCGAGAGCCTGGTTGAGCTCGAGCGCGGTGTCGGCAACCATGGGGCGCAGACGGTCGGCATAAGAAAGCAGGTCGCGCACCACGTCGTCGGCGAGAATCGCCCGACGGTTGTAGATCTTGACCAGCAGGTGGTTCTTGATCTCGAGGGCGGCCTCCACTTTTTGACGCAGAATGCCCTCGTCGAAGATGTCCTGCACACGAATACCGACGCGGTTGATCTTGTCGGCGTAAGTCGGGCCGATGCCGCGACCGGTGGTGCCGATCTGACGCTTGCCCAAGAAGCGCTCGGTCACCTTGTCGAGGGTGCGGTGGTAGGCGGTAATCACGTGGGCGTTCGCGCTGACGCGCAGACCTGACACGTCGATGCCGCGCGAGCTGAGCGCATCCAACTCGGCAAAAAGAACTTCGAGATCAACAACAACACCGTTGCTGATGACCGGGGTGACGCCCGGGGTCAGGATGCCCGAGGGCAGCAGGTGCAGGGCGTACTTTTCGTCGCCGATAACGACGGTGTGGCCGGCGTTGTTGCCGCCGTTGAACTTGACGACGCAGTCGATGCGGTCGGCAAGCAGGTCAGTGGCTTTGCCTTTGCCTTCGTCGCCCCACTGGGCGCCAATCAGAACGATTGCTGGCATGAACGGACTCCCCTAAAGCGAGCGGTGAAGTGGCTTGACGCTGTGGCGAAAACCCGTAATTTATTCTATCCCGAGCCCACACATGCGGGCTTGCCGAGACCTAGAAAGTTACGTGCTGCATCACCCAGGCGTGCATGGCAACAGCAGCAGCGGCCGACGCGTTGATCGAGCGGGTGGAGCCAAACTGTGTGATTTCAATCACGGCTTCGGATGCGGCAATCGCCTCGGGCGAGAGGCCCGGGCCCTCCTGACCGAAGAGCAGCACACATCGTTCGGGCAGCGCGTAGGTCTCGATCTTCACGCAGCCGGGCACGTTGTCGATGGCCAGAATAGGGAGGCTCTCGGCCGCAGCCCAGGCGGTGAAGGCCTCGACCGTCTCGTGGTGAATCACGTGCTGGTAGCGATCGGTCACCATGGCGCCGCGCTTGTTCCAGCGCTTGCGGCCGATGATGTGCACGGTGTCGGCGGCGAACGCGTTCGCGCTGCGAACGATCGAGCCGATGTTCATGTCGTGCTGCCAGTTTTCGATGGCGACGTGAAACGGATGGCGATGCTGATCGAGATCAGCGACGATCGCATCCATCGACCAGTAGCGGTAGCGGTCGATCACATTGCGGCTGTCACCGTTGCGCAGCAGTTCGGGGTCGTAGAAAGGCTCGGTGGGCAGCTCGCCCACCCACGGACCAACGCCGCTGGTGCTGAGTTCGTCTGCTGCTGACACCTGTTCAGGCTACAGAATAGAAAGACCCACCAAAGGAGCCTCATGCCTCACGCCATCGTTGTTTCACAGTTCGGCGGACCCGACGTGCTCGAATATGTCGAGGTCGAAATGCCCGTTGCCGGCCCTGGCGAGGTCGTTGTGCGCGTTGCCGCCGCGGGACTCAACTACATCGATGTGTATCGCCGCGAGGGCAAGTACCCCGTGGCTCTGCCGAACATCCCGGGGCTCGAGGTTTCTGGCACGGTGGCCGCGATCGGCGATGGTGTCACGACGGTTGCCGTGGGTGACCGCGTTGCGTTCCCCGACAATCAGGGTGGGTACGCCGAATACATCGTCGCCCCGGCCGCGCTTTGCCTGCCGGTGCCGGACGCCATGGATGACCGCACGGCTGCCGCGATTCCGATGCAGGCGTTGACTGCGCACTATTTGGCCGACGGTTCGTTCCAGCTCGAGGCCGGCCATACGGCACTCATTCACTCGGGCGCGGGCGGTGTTGGGCTCGTGCTCACCCAGCTGGCCAAGGCCAAGGGGGCTCGCGTGGTCACCACGGTGTCGACCCCGGCAAAGGCAGAGCTCTCGAAGGCTGCTGGTGCCGATCACGTCATCGGGTACGACGACTTTTCCCAGGTCGTGCGCGACCTCACCGACGGGGTCGGGGTTGATGTTGTCTACGACGGCGTCGGCAAAGACACCTTCGACGGCTCGCTGGCCGCGCTTCGCGTGCGCGGCACTCTCGTGTCGTTCGGCAGCGCATCCGGTGCCGTGCCGCCCTTCGACATCTCGCGCCTGAGCCAGGGAGGATCGCTCAGCATCACGCGCCCCACACTGTTCAGCTTCGTGGCCGACCCAGCCGAGCGAGCATGGCGTTGGAAAGAAGTGACTGATGCTGTGCTCGCCGGTCAGTTGAACATCCGGGTCGACCAGACCTACCCGCTGGCCGAAGCCGCGCAGGCACACCGCGACCTCGAAGCACGCCTCACCACCGGCAAGACGCTGCTGATTCCCTAGGTTCGCGCCGAGCGCGAGTGGCTACTCGAGGCCGAGGTCAGCCAGACCGATAGCCGAGAAGTACGGGTAGCCCGCGGTCTCAATGCGCTCTTTGGCGCCGGTGTTACGGTCAACCACAACGGCCACACCCACGATGATCGCGCCGGCCTTCTCGAGAGCCTCAATCGCTGCCAGCGGCGAACCGCCAGTGGTCGAAGTGTCTTCGAGAACGACAACACGCTTGCCGGCAACCTCGGGGCCTTCAACCTGACGGCCGCGGCCGTGGTCCTTGGGCTCCTTGCGCACGACAAAAGCGTCAATGGATGCGCCGGCCGCTGCACCCGCGTGCAGAACGGCCGTGGCAATGGGGTCGGCACCCATCGTCAAGCCGCCGACGGCATCCACGCTGGGAATCTGCTGCACAAGATCGAGCATGACCTTGCCGATGAGCGGGGCAACGCGGTGGTCGAGGCTCACCTTGCGGAGGTCGACGTAGTACGTCGCCTTCTTGCCGCTCGTCAGCGTGAAATCACCGTGAAAAACGGCGTCTGACGAGATGTACTTGATGAGCTGGGCGCGTGCGTCGGTCATGCATCCAGCCTACCGGCGGCGGTTAGGAGACTCGCTCCGCAATCCACGAGATCACGTCGTCGAGCACCTGCTCCTTGTTGATTTCGTTGAAGACCTCGTGGCGAGCATCCGGGTAGACAATCACGCTCACGTCAGTCTGCTTGGCACGCTTGATGTAGTCGTCGGCGAGCTTGAGCACGCTCGTTTCACCGCCGAGGGAATCGTCCTCACCGGCAATGATGAGCAGCGGCACTTCGGCCATGTAGGTCGACGGGCGACCGAACAGCCGAAGGCCGGTCGGGATGCCATAAAGCTTGAGCACATCGGCGTCGAACGTCCAGGGGTCTTCGTGGAAGGCCTTCCACACCGCAGGGTCGCGACTGAGCCACTCGTGCCCGGTTCCGCCAGGAACCTTAAACGGTTTGTTCAGATCGCCAGCGGCCATGTTGCCGGGCGTGCGCGAGCAGGCGCCGGTGAGAATGGCGGCCGCGTAATCGGCTGCGTGCTCGTTGAGCAAAATCTGGCCGTGAATCGAACCCATGCTGTGACCCAGGAAAACGACCGAGAGGCCCGGGTTCTCCGCCCGAATGATGTCGGTCAGCTGGCGCATGTTGTCGATGGCAGCGGTGAGACCACCCTTGCCGAGACGCCCGAGCTTGCTGAGGTCACCGCCTGCCTGACGCACGCCGGTGCGACCGTGGCCGCGCACATCCGGGGCATAGACCGCATAGCCAGCCGAGTTGAGCGCTGCCGCCACGTGCTTGTAGCGGCCGGCGTGCTCGCCGATACCGTGCACAATCAGAACGACTGCCCGGGCTTGAGAGACGGGATAAACGTCGTACGTGATTGTCACGCCCCACGCATCCGTAAAGGTTGCTTCGCGATGAGCCATGTGCCCTCCTCCCGCTATCGTGTCACAGGTGAACAAAACTTACGATGTTGTGATTGTTGGGGGCGGCCACAACGGCCTGACGGCGGCGGCCTACCTCGCCCGCACGGGGCGCTCAGTTGCTGTGCTTGAACGGCTCGACCATGTTGGTGGCGCAGCCATTTCGACCGAGGCGTTCGAGGGCGTGGATGCCCGCCTCTCCCGCTACTCGTACCTGGTCTCTCTGCTCCCGCAGCGCATCATCAACGACCTGGGCCTCGACATCCGCCTGGCCCGCCGTCGCTATTCGTCGTACACCCCGGTTCCCGGCGCCCCTGAAAAAGGATTGCTCGTCGACAACCTCGATGCCAATGCCACCGCTGCCTCGTTCGCCACTATTGGCGAAGCCTCCGATGCCGCCGGCTTCGATGCCTTCTATGGCAAGACCGCTCGCCTCGCCGAAAAGCTGTGGCCGAGCGTCACCGCTCCTCTGCTCACCCGCTCCGAAGTTCGCGAGCTCGTGGGCGATGACGACCTGTGGAACGAGTTCATCGAGCGACCCCTCGCCGAGGTGATCGAGCGCGACTTGAGCGGCGATGTGGCCCGCGGTGTTGCCCTGACCGACGGCCTTATCGGCACCTTCGCTGCAGCCGACGCGGCCTCGCTCGACCAGAATCGATGCTTTTTGTACCACGTGATCGGCGGCGGCACCGGCGACTGGGATGTGCCTGTTGGCGGCATGGGTGCCGTGTCGGGTGAGCTTGCCCGCGCAGCTCGCGAAGCTGGTGCAGAGCTGCTCACCGGCGCCGAAGTCACAGCGATTCGATCCGGCGAGACGAGTGCCGAGGTCGACGTGACGCTCGAGGGTACTAACCACACGCTCTCTGCCAACTGGGTCTTGGCTAACGTGTCGCCCTGGGTTCTGGGCCAGTTGACCGGCCAGCCGCTGCCCGCTTCTTCGCGCCCGGAGGGCGCTCAAATTAAAGTCAATTTGCTCCTCACGCGCCTGCCCAAACTGGCCGACCCAAGCGTGACTCCCGAGCAAGCCTTTGGCGGCACCTTCCACATCAACGAGCGCTACTCGCAACTCGACGCCGCCTACCGCGCGGGCGCCACGGGCGAGATTCCGTCGCCCCTGCCCTGCGAAATCTATTGCCACTCGCTGTCCGACCCCAGCATCCTCGGGCCCGACTTGCAGGCGGCTGGCTACCAAACGCTGACGGTGTTTGGTCTGCACGTTCCACACGCGCTGCTGACTCGTGAGAACAACGACGAGATGCGCGCCAAGCTCGTTGCCGGCGTGCTCGCCTCACTCAACTCGGTTTTGGCCGAACCCATTGAAAACTGCATCGCCCTCGATGGCAACGGTCAGCCCTGTGTCGAAGGCAAAACATCCATCGACCTCGAGGATGCCCTCAACATGACCGGCGGAAACATCTTCCACGCGCCACTTTCGTGGCCGTGGCTCGAAGACGACGCCGACCTTTCCACCCCGGCGGCGCGCTGGGGTGTGGGCACGGCGCATCCGCGTGTGTTGATGTGTGGATCAGGCGCTCAGCGTGGCGGCGCGGTAAGCGGCATCGGCGGACACAACGCCGCCATGGCTCTCCTCGAGTCTGAGGTTTAGCCGCGCTAACTAGTCGAGCAGCAGAGCGGGCTCTTCGAGCACGCTGGCAACGTCAGCCACGAAACGGCTGACGACGTCGCCGTCGACCACGCGGTGATCAAAGCTTCCGCCAACGGTGGTCACGTAGCGCGAGCGCACTTCGCCGTCGACAACCCAGGGCTTCTGCTTGATCGAACCGAGTGCGATGATGGCGCACTCACCCGGGTTCAGAATGGGCGTTCCCGTGTCGATGCCGAACACACCGATGTTCGTGATGGTGATTGTTCCGTTGGCCATGTCGGCTGGCTGGGTCTTGCCGTCGCGAGCATCCAGAGTGAGTTTTTCGAGGGCCTCGGCCAGCTCGCGCAGGCTCATCGACTGGGCCTCTTTGACGTTCGGCACAATGAGTCCGCGCGGGGTGGCCGCAGCGATGCCCAGGTTCACGAAGTGGTGAACGATGATCTCTTTGTCGGTCCAGGTGGAGTTCACCGTCGGGTTGCGACGAATGGCCCAGATGATGGCGCGAGCCATCACGAGCAGCGGCGACACCTTGACGCCGGCAAAGTCGGGCGAGTTCTTGAGGCGCTTGATGTACTCCATGGTGCGCGTGGCGTCGACGTCGACGAACACGCTCACGTGCGGAGCGGTGAAGGCACTCTGAGTCATCGCGGTGGCGATGGCCTTGCGCACGCCCTTGACCGGGATGCGCTCTTCGCGTTCCTGCGGCAGCTCGGGAGTGACGATGTTTCGGAAGACGCTGGCCTGCGACGCGTGACGAATAACGTCGTCGCGCGTGATCTCTCCACCGATGCCGGTGCCGGCCACCTCAGCGAGGTTCACATCAAGGTCTTTGGCCAGCTTGCGAATCGGTGGCTTGGCAATCACCGGCATTGCGTCGGCGATGGGAAGTGCAGAGCGCTTAGCCGCCGGACGGGCGGGCGCTTCCGGAGCCGACTCGGCTGCGAGCGCAGCCCCAACGGATCCGTCGTTGGCGGCACCTTGTGCCTCGGCCGCAGCCGCCGCGTTCACCGCGGCGTGACCCGCCTGTGCAGCGGCAGCGTGTCCGCGACGACGACGCGTGGCGCCGTGACCGGCAACGCCGTAACCCACGAGCACGGCTCCGGAGTTCTCGGTCTGCACATCCTTGGCGCCATCGATCTCGGTCTCGTCGGTAACGAACACCTCGTTTGCCATGGCGGCCTGAGCAAGCGTGGGGGTCGGAGCAGTCAGCTGCGAGTGCCCCTCGCTCGAAATCTCGATGATGGGGGTACCCACCTCGACCGTGGTGCCCTCAGCAATGAGGAGCTGTGTGACCACTCCCTCGAACGGGCTGGGGAGCTCAACGAGCGACTTGGCCGTCTCAATCTCGACCAGCACCTGGTTGATCGAAACACGATCGCCAACGGCGACCTTCCAGCTGACGATCTCGGCCTCGGTCAAACCTTCGCCGACGTCGGGCAGATAGAACTTGGATGCGCTCACGTCTGCTCCTTAATAACTCAGCACTCGGTCGACAGCGTCGAGAACGCGGTCGGCATCGGGCAAAAAGATTGTTTCCAGTTTGGCTGGGGGGAACGGCGTATCGAATCCTGAAACGCGGATAACCGGAGCCTCGAGCGAGTAGAACGCACGCTCGGTGATGGTGGCCGCAATCTCGGAGCCGAGGCTCACGTTCTGCGAAGCCTCCTGGGCCACGACGACGCGACCGGTCTTGCGAACCGACTCAAGAATGGTGGGGTAGTCAACCGGGGACAGCGAGCGCAGGTCGACAACCTCAACGCTCCTGCCTTCCGTCGCGGCAATCTCAGCTGCCTGAAGAAGGACGGTCACCATCGCGCCGTGGCCGACAAGAGTGACGTCAGTTCCTTCGCGAGCGATGCGAGCCGAGTGCAGTGGGGTGGGGTTGCCCGCGAGGTTCACGTCACCCTTGGGCCAGTAACGGCTCTTCGGTTCGAAGAACAGCACGGGGTCATCCGAGGCGATGGCCTCTTGGATCATCCAGTAGGCGTCGTTCGCGTTACTCGGGCTAACTAGACGCAGACCCGCGGTATGCGCAAAGTATGCCTCGTTGCTCTCTTGGTGGTGCTCAACAGCACCAATGTGCCCACCGTAAGGGACGCGGATAACGATCGGCATCGGCAGCTTGCCCTCGTGACGGAAGGTCATCTTGGCGAGCTGGCTGGTGATCTGGTCGAAGGCCGGGTAGATGAATCCGTCGAACTGGATCTCACACACCGGACGGTAGCCGCGCATGGCCAGACCGATCGCGGTACCGACGATTCCCGACTCGGCGAGCGGGGTGTCAAAAACGCGGTTGGTGCCGAACTCGGCCTGCAGCCCCTCGGTGATGCGGAAGACTCCACCAAGCTTGCCGACATCCTCACCCATGATGAAAACCTTGTCGTTGTCGGCGAGCGCCTTGCGAAGACCGGCGTTGATGGCCTTGCCGAGCGGCATGTTTTCGATCGTCATGCAGCACCTCCCTCATCGCCGAAGGATGCTTCGTAGGCCTGCAACCAGGCCTTCTGTTCCTCCATGGCGGGGTGCGGGTGCGTGTAAACCTTGTCGAAGGTCTCGAAGATGTCCGGGTTCGTGATGGTGAGGGTTCGGTTGCGAATGTCAGCTGCAAAGTCAGCGGCCTGCTCGTGCACCTCGGCAAAGAATGCCGAGTCGGCCCCGCGGTCTTTGAGGAATGCCTCGAGGCGCGCAATCGGGTCTTTGGCAATCCACTCTTCGAGGTCGCTCTCGTTGCGATACTTCGTGGCATCGTCACTGGTCGTGTGCGCCTGGATGCGGTAGGTCATGGCCTCGATGAGAGCCGGGCCCTTGCCTGCGCGGGCGTCATCCATGAGCTTGGCGGTGACGGCGTAGCTGGCAAACACATCGTTACCGTCGACCTGCGTCCCGGGGATGCCGAAACCTTCACCGCGACGGTAGATCGGAACGCGTGCTTGAACGTTTACGGGAACCGAGATGGCCCAGTGGTTGTTCTGCACGAAGAAGACCTGCGGGGTCTGGGCACTGGCGGCAAAGACGAATGCCTCGCTGACGTCTCCCTGGCTGGTGGCGCCGTCACCGAAGTAAACGATGACCGCCTGGTCGGTCTCGGGGTTGCCCGTGGCGTAGGCGCCATCAAACTTGATGCCCATCGCATAGCCGGTGGAGTGCAGAGCCTGTGATCCGATCACGAGCGTGTAGATGTGGAAGTTGTTGCTCTCGCGGAAGTCGAAACCGCCGTGGGTGATGCCCTTCATGACCTTGATCAGGTTGAGCAGGTCGACCCCGCGAATCATGGCGATAGCGTGCTCGCGGTAGGCCGGGAAAATGTGGTCTTGTGGGCGGGCACCGTAGGCGGATCCCACCTGAGCACCCTCTTGACCATGGCTCGGGACCCAGAGAGCAAGCTGGCCCTGGCGCTGCAAGTTGGTGGCCTCGGTGTCGAAACGACGGACTGTGACCATGTCCTTGTAGAACTTGCGCCAGTCGGCTTCGGTCAGGCGCTCGAAGTACGGCAGAAACTCTTCGGCGGCGGCGTTGGGCGCGAAAGTGCCATCCGGTCCGAGGAGCTGGACCATCGGGTCGCGTGTGTCGTCAAGCACTGTCTAAACCTATCAAGGCTTGTGACACTATGTACCCATGCGAAAGTTCTTGCTGTCCACTGTTATTAACGCGATTGCCCTCTGGTTGACCACCGTTTTGGTTGCCGGCGTTTCAATCGTTCCTCAGGGTGCCAAGACCCCGGGTTACCTCTGGGCCCTTCTAGTTACCGCCGTTGTCTTCGGTGTGGTGAACGGCACCATTGGTCGCGTTGTGCGATTCCTCGCGTTCCCCTTCTTCATCTTGACCCTCGGCATCCTGGCCCTTGTGGTCAACGCCCTGCTCCTCCTGCTCGTCTCGTGGATTGGTTCGGTGATGGGCTTCGGCCTGCACGTCGACGGTTTCTGGGCCGGCTTCTGGGGTGCCATCGTTCTGAGTATCGTGTCGGGCATCTTGGGCTTTGTGCTCAGCCCCGCCAAGAAGTAGGCAGGATGCGCGTCGCCTCGTAATCGCGCGAGGTGCATGTTTCTTGAGGCTCACCTGAGCCCTTACCCGCCGCGCCTTTCGCGCCAGCCCCCGCGGTGAGCGCTTGCCGCCGTGCGGTGACCAGCGGATCCGCAGAGGCGTCAGCCATCCGTGCCGTCGCAATGTAGGTCTGAAGTTCGTGCGCCGGGAGGACGCCCCGAGTCGTGGCGGGTGCGTTTTGCCGCACAAAGAGCGTTGCTGCGGTGGCCGTTGTGAGCGGCCCGCTCAAGGCCGGAACCAGGTCATCACCGTGCTCGAACGCCGTCACCCGGATGCGCTCCGGAACACTGACCCCGTGCGAGGGTGAGCCCGCCACAACGAGGTCGGTCACGGCGAAGTCGCCACTGGCCGCAATCCGGCTGGCGATGAGGCCGCCCTGCGAATGCCCGACCAGAATCACCGGAGTTCGCGCATCGACACCGGCTTGTTGCATGGCCACCCTCACCGCGTGCTCGCTGTCTGCTTGGGCTGAGCCCGACAGCGCCTGGAGGTTGCTCGTCATGTCCCAAGTCTGCGTCGTCGGATGCAGGTCAAAGTCTCGGGTGCCGCTGACGTAAACCACATACCGATCGCCCTGCGCGCTCGACAGTCGGTCGATGCGCACCTGAGCAGAGCCTTGCGGGATGCGCTCCAGCAGCTGCGCGTATCCCCGCGGCGGCACGCAGTCCGACACCGCGCTCGCCCCCACTCGCTGCGCGCCGGGCACCAGGACCCCGAGCGACTCCCCGGCAACACTGAGCGCTCTCAGCGGGCGCGGTCCAGGCATCAGAACCCGGAGCGCGGCCACTCCGGCCGAACTCCGACCGGCGGCGAGCGCCGCGAGAAGCGCCTGCCCGTAGGCCAGAGGAAAAAGTACCGCCAGAGCCGGGAGGCTCGCCCGCACGGCGTCAATCGTGCGGCGAGCAATCTCCGTTTCTCCCCCGCGATAGCCAGCGGCAAGGACGCGCAGGTGATGTGCCAGACGCTCAAGGCAGCCAGCCAGACCAACCATCCGAAGGCGAGCACTTTCAAGGTCGGCCATCGCGTGCACCGCGGGGTCGACCATGACGACAATCGCCGCGGCCCGGGACGCCGCAATCCACTCCTGCACCTGAACCGAGAAACTCTGCGTTGCGTGAGCCAAACGTTCGAGCGCGTCGAGCTCGATGACGAGGGTCACGGCCCCCGGCCTGAGGTTGCTCGATTTCGGGCGGACTCAAGATCGAAAGCCACAGCGTCAACGGTGTGAGCGGCCGACCTCAGTGTGCCCGAGACGCTCCCAATCCCAGACCCGGTCAACGCGCCGTCAGCGAGCCCGGCCAATGATCGTGCCTCGGCTGCAAGGTCTCTGGCCCAGCCGCTCAAGGCGCCCAGTGAATATCCGGTGAGCATCCTGTGATGCTCGCTCACGCCCCGCAAGCGCGCCGGTCACAACGACCACTCTGTGTCGAGATACGCCCCCGGCGAGGATGTGTAGGACAACCAGAAAGGTTTGGGAGAATAGAAGCATGACGCTTCCTCCCCAGGTTCTTAGCCCGCTTGATGGCCGCTACCACGCCGCCGTCGCACCCCTGGGGGAATACCTCTCTGAGGCCGGCCTCAACCGTGCCCGAGTGCACGTCGAGGTCGAGTGGCTCATCTTCTTGACAGGCAAGTCGATGTTCGGTTCACAGCCGCTCACGGCTGCCCAAATCGCCGACCTCCGTGGCTTGGTAACCAGTTTCGGACAGCCCGAGATCGACGAGCTCGCAACTCTCGAGGCAACCACCCGCCACGACGTCAAGGCCGTGGAATACCTGGTGCGCGACCGCCTCTCCAAGCTCGGCCTCGACTCCATCGCCGAGCTCACCCACTTCGCCTGCACCAGCGAAGACATCAACAACACTTCTTACGCCGTCATCGTGCGGGATGCTCTCACCGGCGTCTGGCTGCCTGCCTTCCGCGCCGTCATCGACCGTCTCGAAGAGCTTGCTCGCGAGTTCGCTGACGCGCCGATGCTCGCCCGCACCCACGGACAGCCGGCGACCCCCACCACGATGGGCAAAGAGTTCGCCGTCTACGTTTATCGCCTGCGCCGCATCCTGGCCCAGATCGAAGCGATCGAGTACCTCGCCAAGTTCAGCGGTGCCACCGGAACATTCTCGGCTCACGTTGTCGCGGAGCCCACTGCCGACTGGCTCGCCCTGTCGCGCGAGTTCGTGGCCGGACTGGGCCTCACCCACAACCCGCTCACTACGCAGATCGAGTCGCACGACTGGCAGGCCGAGCTCTACGGCAAGGTGTCACACGCCAACCGCGTGCTGCACAACATTGCCACCGACATCTGGACCTACATCTCGCTGGGCTACTTCCGCCAGATTCCTCAGGCCGGGGCCACCGGCTCGTCGACGATGCCGCACAAGATCAACCCGATTCGCTTTGAGAACGCCGAGGCCAACCTCGAGCTCTCGAGTGCCGTGCTCGACTCGCTCGCCGCGACCCTCGTCACCAGCCGCCTCCAGCGCGACCTCACCGACTCCACAACGCAGCGCAACATCGGCGTGGGCTTTGGCCACTCGCTGCTGGCCCTCGACAACATCCGCCGAGGCCTCGGCGAAATTTCGCTCGACCGGGATGCGCTGCTGGCCGATCTCGACACCAACTGGGAAGTTCTCGGCGAAGCCATTCAGACGGTTATCCGCGCTGAGGTTGTTGCCGGGCGCTCGTCCATCAGCGACCCGTATGCCCTTCTCAAGGAGCTCACCCGCGGCAAGCGCATCACGCGCGACGACCTGATTGCCTTCGTCGAGAAGCTCGACATCGGCGCCGAGGCAAAAGCCCGCCTGGTCGCCCTCACGCCAGCCACCTACATCGGTGTGGCGCCGGCGCTTCTCAACGAGCTTTAGTGGTGCGAGTCTTCGGCTGACATCTCTTCGATGTCGCTGATCTCTTCTTTGTTGGGCTTGATCGCCAGCACAAACATCGCGAAGAGCACCAGCAAGACGACGAAGCTCACGCCGAAGCTGATGAGCACAAACTTGAGGTCTTGACTCACGAGCCACACGACGAGGCCGGCGAGCGCGGCAAGTGCAAACGAGATGCCGATGAACTCGGCTGGGCGATAACGGTCACGACGACTGGGCTGAGTCATGAGTTGGCCTTTCGTTTCGCGGGCGAACCCACACCGAATGAGAATGCGGCAATGGCCGCAAAGATTCCGAGGATGGCGGCATAGGCGCCGAAAATCCCGACCGCATACACATCGTTGAGGGGGACGACAGCTTCAACGAGACCAAACAGCGCTGTCAGCCCGCCAATCAGGAGAAGCTCGCGAGAGTGTGCCTTGCTAGTGGTCGTCCAACCGGCGAATAGTTCAAGAGCACCAGAGACTGCCCCCCAGATGCCGACGGTCAGCGTGAACGCCTTGAGGCCCTGGTCAATGGTGACGGCTGTGACCGCGGCGCTCAGGGCAGCCGCTAAGGCGAGCGCTACGAATGCACGGCGAGCCGGTGCCTCGAGTTTCGTAGCGAAGGCGGCCCAGATAAATACGGGCGCAATGACGAATCCGTAGGCAAGAAAAACGAGCTGTCCCACGATGACGGAATGGTTGGCCGAAAAGGTAATGATGGCTGCGGCGATAAGGGCGGGCACGGCTCGCAACAGCAGGTATGCGCCGAAGGCTGACCCAGCAGCAGACGAAGATTCGGGCGTTGACACCCCCTCAATCTACTGCTGTTGCATCTCTCCCATGTTCGCGAAGCGAGAGAAGCCACCCTGGAACGCGACGGTGATTTCGGCGGTCGGGCCGTTGCGGTGCTTCGCAACAATGAAGTCTGCCTCGCCAGCTCGCGGGTTGTCTTTTTCGTAGGCACTTTCACGGTGCAGAAGGATGACCATGTCGGCGTCTTGCTCGAGTGATCCGGATTCACGGAGGTCGGAAAGAGCGGGCTTTTTGTCGGCACGCTGCTCGGGGCCACGGTTGAGCTGTGACAGGGCGATGACCGGAACCTGGAGCTCCTTGGCCAGCAGCTTGAGGGCTCGAGAGAACTCACTGACCTCTTGCTGGCGGCTTTCGACCTTCTTGCCACTGGTCATGAGCTGCAGGTAGTCGATAACGACCATCTTGAGGTCGTGACGCTGCTTGAGGCGGCGGCACTTGGCACGAATCTCGACCAGCGTCATGTTGGGGCTGTCATCAATGAAGAGGGGTGCGTTGTCGATGCGGCCACGGGTGCTGGCGATCTTGGTCCAGTCGGCGTTGGCCACGGTGCCTTTGCGCATGTGCTGAAGCGGAACGGTTGCCTCGGCTGCCAACAGACGCATGGCGATTTCGGAGCGGCCCATTTCGAGCGAGAAGAAGACAGTGGCCTGATTGTGCTTGACTGCGGCGGCTCGAGCAACATCGAGCGCAAGGGTTGACTTACCGAGGGCGGGTCGGGCGGCGATGATGATGAGCTGACCCGGGTGCAGACCGTTGGTGAGCTCATCGAGCTGCGTGAAGCCGGTGGGAACACCGGTCATCTTTCCGTCGCGGTTCTTGGCGGCCTCGATTTCGTCGATGGCCGCGGTGACAGCGATGCTGACCGGCACGTAGTCTTCGGACTCAGCGGAGCCAGTGACCTGATAGATCTCAGCCTGCGCGTTGTTGACCAGATCGAGTACTTCGCCCTCGCCGGCGTAACCCATCTGGGCGATGCGGGTGCCCGCTTCAACGAGGCGACGAAGGAGGGCGCGCTCAGCGACGATGTTGGCGTAGTAGCCAGCGTTGGCGGCCGTGGGAACCAACGCGGTCAGGGTGTGCAGGTATTCGGCACCGCCGGCACGCGAAAGGTCGGCGTTCTTGGTGAGCTCGTCGGTAACGGTGATGACATCGGTGGGCTCGCCGTGTGAGTAGAGCGACAAAATCGCGTCGTAGATGACCTCATGCTTGGGCACATAGAAGTCGATTCCCCGAAGGGTCTCAACGACATCGGCCACAGCGTCTTTGCTGAGCAGCATGCCGCCGAGAGTGCTTTGTTCGGCGAGGAGATCGTGTGGCGGGGTGCGCTCGCCCTGCCACGCCTCGCCGGCGTTACCGGGGCGGAGGGATACGGGCATCGACACGGAAAATCCTTAGGTTTGATCGGTGGTGGTTCCTATGACACAGCCAGCCACTGACAGTTAACGACCGTCGTGAAGAGGGTCCCGCTCAGGCTAGAAACGATGCTCTCAACCTTCAAGCCGACCTGTGGATAACCCTGTGGGCAAAATCTGCGAAACGCCGGTCGAACTGTTGAAAAGCTGGGGAAAGCCTTGTGGATATTAATCTTTTTTGCTTCAAGAAACCGCTTCTGACCTGGGTTTTTAGTTATCCCCGCCTGTGAGTGTTAAGTTCCTTCAAGGTTGTGTTGAGAGTTGTGCACAAATAAAGCCGGGTGGCCGGTCCGAAGACCCACCACCCGGCTAAAAAGGGGCGCTAATTACTTAGCTGCGACCACCTGTACGGTCACGGTTGCAACGATGTCGTCGCGCAGACGAACGGTTGCCTCGTGCTCGCCGGTGAACTTGATTGCCGAAACAATCTCCACCTTGCGCTTGTCGATCTCGCCGAGACCCGCAGCTGCAACAGCTTCTGCGATGTCTCCGGTCTTGACCGATCCGAACAGACGACCGTCGCGGCCGACCTTGACGGCAAGCTTAACCTTGGTCTCTTCGAGCTTGGCCTTGAGGGCCTGTGCCTCTTCGAGGGTTGCGAGCTCGCGAGCGGCACGAGCCGTGCGAATCTGCTCGACCTGCTTCTCACCACCGCGAGTCCAAGCAACTGCGTATCCCTGGGGGATGAGGTAGTTGCGGGCGTAGCCGTTCTTGACGTCTACGACGTCACCGGCTGAGCCGAGGCCTGAAACCTCGTTCGTCAGAATAACTTTCGACATGATTTCTCCTAGCGGCCCGAGCCAGCGTAAGGAAGAAGAGCCATTTCGCGTGCGTTCTTGACGGCACGGGCGATGAGGCGCTGCTCCTGTACGGAAACACCGGTGATACGGCGAGCGCGGATCTTTCCTCGCTCGGAGATGAACTTGCGCAGGGTTGCGACATCTTTGTAGTCGATAACACCAACGCGGATTGCCTTTGCGGGTGCGAGAGCCTTAGCGCCCTTGCCACCGCGAAGCGGCTTACGGCGGTCGCCGTTTGCTTTTCCAGCCATGATTTCTCTTTCGTTGAGGTCGAACTGACGAGCGTCAGATCAACTGAAGTTGTTTAGAAGGGAGTGTCGTCCGCGGGAACGCCGGGGGTGTTCCACGGGTCTGCGCCTACGGCCGGTGCCGAACCCCAAGGTTCGTCAGCGCCGCCGGAGCGACCAGTCGAAGCTGCGCGAGAAACGGCAGCGGTTGCGTAACGAAGCGAGGGGCCGATCTCGTCGACCTCAAGCTCGATAGCGGTGCGCTTTTCGCCTTCTTTGGTTTCGTAGGAACGCTGACGCAGGCGACCGGTCGCGATGACGCGAGCACCCTTGGTCAGGCTCGAAGCGACGTGCTCGGCAAACTCGCGCCATACGCTTGCGCGCAGGAAGAGAGCCTCGCCATCTTTCCACTCGTTCGACGCGCGGTCGAAGTTACGAGGAGTGGAGGCGATGGTGAAGTTAGCAACTGCCAGTCCGTTCTGCGTGTAACGCAGCTCGGGGTCACTGGTGAGGTTGCCCACCACGGTGATGACGGTTTCGCCGGCCATCGTCGTTACGCGTCCTTCGCAGCCTTGGCAGCAGGAGCCTTGGCTCCGGCAGCAGCCTTGCGTGCAGCCTTCTCAGCGGTCAGCTTGGCCTCGGTGGCAACCATTGCGATTGCCTCTTCAGCGCGGAGCACCTTGGTGCGCATGACTGCCTCGGAAAGCTTCAGCTGACGGTCGAGCTCTACAGTCGACTCGGGCTTGGCAGTGAGGTTGACGACGGCGTAGATGCCTTCGCTCTTCTTGTTGATCTCGTAGGCCAGACGACGCTTGCCCCAGATGTCAACGTTCTCGATGGTTCCACCATCGTTACGAATGACATTGAGGAACTTGTCAAGGCTGGGAGCTACGGTGCGCTCATCGATCTCTGGATCGAGGATGACCATCAACTCGTACTGATGCATGACTAACCCACCTCCTTCGGACTAAACGGTTACAGACCTTCTGTAACAGGAGGGTTGTGCATGTGCCGTCTGAGGAGGCCGAATACTTTCGGCGCACAGACAACTTCTCAAGTGTACGGGCGAAGGCGGCCAATCACCAATCCGGGCCGGGTCCGAGCGGCCCGACCGAAGGCTAGGAGCGCGCGGCCCACCAGGCCAACAGGCGAGCAGTCGCTTCTTCTTCTCCCAAAGGCCCCTCGTCGAGACGCAGGTTCATCAAGAAGTCGTAGGCCTGACCCACCTCGCGGCTCGGCTTCAAGTCGAGGATGCGCATGATGGCCTCCCCGTCAAGATCCGGTCGAATGGCGGCCATCTCTTCGGCCTCGGCCAGTTCCGCGATCCGCCGCTCGAGGTCGTCGTAGGCGTGCGACAAACGCTCCGCTTTGCGCTTGTTGCGGGTGGTCACGTCGGCGCGGGTAAGGATGTGCAGACGCTCGAGGAGAGCGTCAGCATCCCGCACATATCGACGCACGGCCGAGTCGGACCACACGCCATCGGAGTAGCCAAAGAAGCGCAGGTGCAGCTCAATCAAACGCGAGACATTCGCGATGGTGTCATTGTCGAACCGCAGTGCTCGCAGACGCTTGGTGGCCAGCTTCGATCCCACGAGGTCGTGGTGGTAGAAGCTCACGGCGCCGCCCGGCTCCAGCTTGCGGGTCGCTGGTTTGCCGATGTCGTGGAGCAGGGCGGCCAGGCGCAAGGTGATGTCGGGGGCCTCTCCCGGATGACGCTCCTGCTCGAGCGAGATGGCCTGAGTCAGCACCGTCAGCGAGTGCTCGTAGACATCTTTGTGGTGGTGATGCTCGTCGACCTCAAGTCGCAGAGCGGCCACCTCGGGCAGCACGCGGTCGGCGATTCCCGTGGTCACCAAAATGCGGATGCCCTCGACCGGGTCGTTCGTCGCCAGCAACTTGCACAACTCTTCGTTCACGCGCTCAATCGAAATCTTGTCAATCGACGCAGCCTGCTCGGTCATCGCCCACTCGGCTTCGTCATCGAGCGTGAAGCCCAGCTGGGAAACAAACCGAGCAGCACGCATCATGCGCAATGGGTCATCGTCGAAGGATTGGGTGGCCGGACCCGGGGCGCGAAGACGCTGGGCGATCAGGTCATCCACGCCACCTGTCGGGTCAACCATGACCAGCTGGGGGAGGCGAATGGCGAGAGCATTGACCGTGAAATCGCGGCGAAGGAGATCGGCGTCGAGGCTGTCGCCGAACGTGACGTCGGGCTTGCGCGTTTGTCCGTCGTAGGCGTCAGCGCGATAGGTCGTGATCTCGACCTTCTCGCCCTTAATCTGCGCACCAATCGTGCCGAACGCTCGGCCCATGTCCCAGTGAGCTTCGGCGATGGGTTTCACGATCTCGAGGATCTCGTCGGGCAGCGCGTTCGTCGTGAAATCGAGGTCGTGAACCGGAACGCCCAAGAACGCATCGCGAACAGGTCCGCCCACCAGAGCGAGTTCTTTGCCTGACTTTTCGAAGGCGGATGCGAGCGCGGCAACAGCTGGCGATTGGGCCAGTTTGGTGAGGGTGGCAAGTGCCTCAGAAGCGCTCCGCATTCCTGTGAGTCTACCGCTGTGCCAACTGTCAGCCGGGGGCTTGGCGACCTAGAATTGCGAGCATGGTGGCCACCCGACGATTCGCGCGCGCTCTCGGCCACCCGGGGTATATCCGTCGAATCTCGGGACCCTCCCTGAGAGCGGTTCCGGCCACGCTGCTAGCCCTTGCTCTTTCGGTGTTCGGTCTGTCGCTGGCTCCCGCTGGGTCGGCATCGGCCGCGGCCGCCGTCACGATTGTTGCCGGGCCCGACTCCCCAACTGTTACCGCGAGCGGGACCGTACGGGTTTCGGTTCTCATCACGAACCCCACCTCGAAACCCCTCAGCCCGGGCAGCGTGGCGTTGGCGTCGAGCACGGGCCCTCTGCTTTCGCCCACGGATCTCTCGAGCTGGATGTCCGGCCAGGGTTATCGCTCGCAAGACCTCGCGCAATCCTCCGTTCCTGCGGTGGCCGCTGGAAGCTCGCAAGCAACAGCGATTGTGCTGCCCGCTTCCAAGCTGCCTGCCCTAAGTGTGTGGGGTACGCGCGGTCTCGCCGTCTCATACCGTGTCGGCGACAAGAGCGTTACCTCGGCTCGCACCAGCGTGGTGCTGCTTGCCGGGCGCGCCCCCGCACCCATCTCGGTCGCCAGCGTGGTTCCGTTGGTGGGGCCCGCGTCGACACTCGGTTTGATGACCCAGGATGAGCTGGCCGACGCCACGGGCGAGAGTGGCTACTTGACCCTCGCGCTCGCCGGTGCCAAAGAATCGACAGCCAGCGTCGCTGTCGATCCCCGCATCGTCGTCTCGATTCTGACGCTTGGCGCGGGGGCGCCGGCCAGCGCGACGGCCTGGCTCACGGCGCTGAACGAATCGGCGCTTCCAGGTTTTTGGTTGGGCTTCGGCGACAACGATACGTCCGGTCTCATCCAGGCCGGCTCCAAGACGGTTGTCTCGCCCGCGATTGACGACCTCCCCAACATCCCCGAGCCACCGGCCGGGGAATCGTGGGGTGGCTCCAACTGGCCCGGATGGACACCATCCATTTCGTCCGCCGCTTGGCCCTTCGCAAACACCTTGACGACGAAGGCGGCGCAGACCATCGTGGCCAACGGGGCAAGCAAACTGCTCGTTTCCTCGGGCAACCTCAAGAACCCCTCCGGCGCTGCCGGGGTGTCACTGGCGTCAACGCCCGCCGTCATCGTTGATGACGCGGTCTCTGGTTGTGTGGGTGCTGTCACCTCTGCGACGACGTCAACGGCGTCTAACGCGGGAACCGCCTGTTTGGCTTCACAGCTGGCAGCAATCGCGACCGCACATCCCACCGGAAGCTCGGTGCTGGCCAGCCTCCCGCGAACGCTCCCACAACCACTCTCTCTGAGTGCCTTCTCATCAGCGCTATCCGGACTCACCACGCTCGGATTCACCCGATCGACGAGCCTCGCGGCACTGTTCGGAGCCTCGCTCGCCCCGAGCGAGCTGGCCGATAAGCCCGAGTCGAGTGCACGTGTTCGCGCCTTGCGCACCCTCCTGGCCAACCAGCAAAAGATTGTGGCCTTCTCGCCCGTGGCGACGGAGCCCTCAGCAGTCATCAATCCGGGCGACCGTCGAACCGCGGCCGTTGCTTCGAGCGCATGGTTGGCAAACTCCGGCTGGCCGGTTGCTGTAGCAACCAACTCGTCGATGACAGATGACGTGCTCAACTCCGTATCGATCGTCACCAGCAGCACCATCAACATGGTCGGTGGCCAAGCAAAGATTCCTGTCGTCATCCGCAACGACCTCCCGTCGAGCGTTGATGTGGTCGTTCATGCGGTGCCCAGCAACGCCCGCATCACCGTTGCCGAAACCGTCCCTCTCACCCTGGTAGCGAATGCCCAGGGTCGGGCCTACATTCCCGTGACGGCTCGCGTGGGCAGCGGACGCGTCGACCTCGAAGTCACCATCACTACTCCTGCGGGTGTTGTCGTCGGACAATCCGCGCTCCTACCGGTCAACGTGCGCGCTGACTGGGAAGGCTGGGGCCTCATCGGCATCGCCGTGGTCTTTGTTGCCCTCGTTATCGCCGGTGTCATTCGTACCGTGCGACGCCGGAAGCGGGTGACGCCACATGAGTAGCCTCGTGCGCGCGAGCGCGGTCATGGGTGCCGGAACAATCGTCTCGAGGCTCCTTGGGTTCATCAAAGCGATCATCCTCGCCCAGGCCCTCGGTGTGGTTGCTAGTGCCGGAGCCGACTCCTTCGCGGTTGCCAACCAGATGCCCAACAACCTGTACGTGATCGTGGCCGGAGGCGTGCTCTCAGCAACACTCGTGCCGGCAATCGTTCGATCCGCCGTGCACTCGGATGGCGGCACCGCCTACATCAACAAGCTGATGACCATCGCGCTCTCGGTTCTCACCGTGATGGCACTCGCCGCTACCCTGCTCGCGCCCGTGCTTGTGCGGCTGTACGCCTCACGTTGGAGCGAGGACCAGCTCGCGCTCGCGACAGCTTTCACCTATTGGTGTCTCCCCCAAATTTTCTTCTACGGGCTCTATGCCCTCCTCGGCGAAATTCTGAACGCGCGCTCCGTCTTCGGCCCGTTCACCTGGGCACCCTTGCTGAACAACATCATTTCGATTCTGGGACTCGTCGTTTTCATCATCATCTTCGGCGCTGACAGCACCGGGGCTCGAAGTGTCACCGACTGGACGCCCGGCATGGTTGCGCTCATTGCGGGCACGGCAACCGCGGGCATCGCCGCCCAAGCCCTGATCCTTTTGGTGTTCTGGCGAAAGCTCAACATTCGATTCCGCCTCGACTTTGCCTGGCGCGGAGTCGGCTTGCGGGAAACCGGAAAAATGGCCGGCTGGACATTCGGCATGATTATCGCGACCCAGCTCGCCGGGCTC
>CAZPVE010000004.1:0-23013 GCA_964589925.1 uncultured Aurantimicrobium sp.
GGTGCTCGACAAGTTCCAGCTCTTCGATGTGTACAGCTCGGTGTGGTTCTCGGCGATATACCTGCTGCTCTTCATCTCGCTGATCGGCTGCGTGCTCCCGCGCACGAAGCACCACTGGGAGGCACTGCGAGCTCAACCGCCACGCACCCCGGCCAAGCTTGAGCGCCTTCCGGGTTTTGCCGAGCGTGAGTTCACCAACGTCGACCCCGAGGATGCCCTCGCTTCAGCAACGCGTGTTCTCAAAGCCGCGCGCTACCGCGTGCAGCGCTATGACCGCGATGGTGCGATCACAGTTTCGGCCGAACGCGGCTACATGCGCGAGACCGGAAACCTCGTCTTCCACTTTGCTCTCGTCGGCGTTCTCATCGCTGTCGGTTTCGGTGGAGGCTTCGGTTACAACGGCCAACGCGTCATCGCCGAAGGCCAGGGCTTCAGCAACACTCTGCTGGCCTACGACTCCTTCAACCCCGGTCGCTTCTTCACCGACTCCGAGCTCCAGCCCTTCAGCATCACGCTCGACAAGTTCACCACCACCTACGAGCAGCGCAACACCAACGCCATCGGGCAAGCCACCGACTACCTGGCAAACGTGACGGCACAGCTGCGCGGCCAGACCCCGTTCAAGACCACCATCAAGGTCAATGACCCTCTGGCCATCGGCGGCACGAACGTCTACCTCCTCGGCAACGGCTACGCCCCGGTCATCAAGGTGACCAACCCGCAGGGCAAGGTCGTGTTCCGCGACACCGTTCCGTTCTTGCCGCAAGACAAGAACCTCACCAGTCTCGGCGTCGTCAAACTTCCGGATGGCCTTCCCAAGCAGGTGGGCATGATCGGGTTCTTCTACCCGACCCAACAAGACGTGCACGGCGGCATGAAGGTGTCGGTCTACCCCGACACCCTCGACCCGCTGCTCACGTTCAACATCTACGTTGGTGACCTCGGACTCAACGACGGTGTTCCTCGATCGATCTACTCGCTCGACACCAGCAAGCTCACCAAGCTGACCGGTATCAACACCACGGGCAAGTCACTCGAGATGAAGCCGGGCGAATCGGCAGCTCTGCCCAACGGCATGGGAACCGTCACCTTCGAAAAGGTGGTGCGTTACGCATCCCTCGATGTGCACCACGACCCCACTCAGGGCTGGGTCTTGTTCTTTGCGATGGCCGCGCTGGCCGGCTTGCTGACCTCGCTCTTTATTCCACGCCGTCGAATGTGGGTCAGCATTCGCAAACAGCGTGGAAAGAAGATTCTTGTTGAATACGCGGCTCTCGCGCGCGGTGACGATCCCACACTCGAGGCGGCCGTTCAGGCCACGATTGACGCTCACATTCGCGACCTAGGATTAACGCGTGACTGACACCCTGTCCCAGTTCTCCGTGCTGAGCCTCTACTCGGCCATGGCGATCTATGCGATTGCGTTCATTCTTTTCACTATCGATCTTGCGGGCAAAGCATCCGAGGGCAAGTTCTCGGCCAAGTTCCAAGCCATCGCTATGTCGCTGACCTGGCTGGCCTTTTTCCTCCAGCTCGCGGCAACCATCCTGCGCGGCGTCGCCGCGTCGCGCGTGCCCTGGGCCAACATGTACGAGTTTGCGATGACGGGAACGCTCATCATCACGGGCGTCTTCTTGTTCGCCAACCTCAAGTGGAACCTCCGCTTCGTCGGCACATTCACCACCGGCCTCACGCTTGTGCTTCTCGGATTGGCTGCTACCCGCTACTACGTCGAGGTTGTGCCCCTGCCACCGGCCCTGCAGTCATACTGGCTGGTCATCCACGTTTTCGTTGCCAGCTTGGCAACCGGATTCTTTGCCCTGGGCTTCTCGCTCTCGGTTCTTCAGCTGCTGCAGCAGCGTCGTGAAGTGGCCATGCACGATGGCAAGAAGACACGCCTCACGGGTTTGGTCAAGCTGCCCGATGCCGTTGCCCTTGAGAACTACGCCTACCGCCTGATCATCATCGGCTTCATCTTCTGGACCTTCACGCTCATCGCCGGAGCAATCTGGGCCGAGAAGGCCTGGGGTCGCTACTGGGGCTGGGACACCAAAGAGGTTTGGACCTTCATCATCTGGACGATCTACGCCGGCTACATTCACGCCCGTGCAACTCGCGGATGGCGCGGCACCCGCTCGGCCGTTCTCGCGATGGTCGGTTTCGGCGCCGTGATGTTCAACTTCACGATCGTGAACATCTTCTTCAAGGGTCTGCACGCCTACAGCGGCCTCTAGGTCGATCGCGGCGCACCTGCGAGACTGACCACGTGATCATCCCCGACCTCGCCGACGTGCTGGCAACTGCCCGCGTCGTTGCCCTGCCACTGCGCACCCGCTTTCGGGGCATCACCGTGCGTGAGGCTCTTGTCTTCGAGGGGCCCCAAGGGTGGACAGAGTTCAGCCCGTTCGTCGAGTACGGCGATGCCGAGGCAGCTGCCTGGTTGCGCGCCGCGTATGACTTTGGCTGGATGCCCAGCCCGCAGCTTCATCGAGACCGCATCCTGGTCAACGCCACCGTGCCTGCGGTCGAGCCCGAGGCTGTGGCCGATGTGCTCGCCGGCTTTGGCGCTTGCCGCACCGTGAAGGTGAAGGTTGCTGAGGCGATGCAGACCCTGGCCGAAGACGTCGCCCGCGTGCAGCGCGTGCGCGAACTGATCGGGTTTGAGGGCCGCATACGTATCGATGCCAATGGCGCCTGGAATGTGGATGAGGCTGAGCACGCGATACACGCCCTGGCTCCGTTCGACCTCGAGTATGTGGAGCAGCCTTGCGCGAGCATCCCCGAACTCGCTGAGATTCGCCAGCGCATCGCCTATATGGACATCCCTGTGGCAGCCGACGAGAGTGTGCGAAAAGCCAGCGACCCGTTTGCCGTGGTCGAGGCCGAGGCAGCCGACCTTCTTGTGCTGAAGGCACAGCCGCTCGGGGGAGTGCACGCCGCCCTCGACATCGCGCAGCGTGCAGGCCAGCCTGTCGTTGTGTCGAGCGCGCTCGATACCTCGATTGGGTTGGCGATGGGTGCGCACTTGGCGGCCGCTCTGCCGGAGCTGGATTACGACTGCGGCCTTGGCACGGCAGCGCTGCTGGCGGCCGACATCGTTGCCCAGCCGCTCGTTCCCGTCGATGGTTCGATCCCCGTCGCAAGGCCCGTGGTGGATGCGCGTGCCCTCGACACTCACGCAGCCGACGCCGACCGCACCGCCTGGTGGCTCGAGCGCCTGACCCGGGTGCACGCCCTGCTGGCTGACGCGTAGGGTTAAGGCATGAGTTCGCAGGTATCCGACATCTTCGACCCCACAGTCTGGGTCGATGCGCCTGCTGGTGCGGGTATGACTGATGTCACCTACCACCTCGACACCACGGGCCGCATCGCGCGCATCGCGTTCAACCGCCCCGAGGTGCGCAACGCGTTTCGCCCGCAGACCGTCGACGAGCTGTACCGCGCCCTCGACGACGCCCGCCAGAACCCCAAGGTCGGCGTCGTGCTGCTCACCGGCAACGGACCGAGCCCTAAGGATGGCGGCTGGGCGTTTAGCTCGGGCGGCGACCAGCGCATCCGTGGGAAGAACGGCTACGAGTACGCCGACGGCTCCGCGGCAACGGGGCGCCTGCACATTCTCGAGGTGCAGCGCCTGATCCGCTTCATGCCCAAGGTTGTGATTGCCGTTGTGCCTGGTTGGGCTGCCGGCGGCGGACACTCCCTGCACGTAGTGTGCGACCTGACGCTCGCCAGTGCCGAGCACGCCCGCTTCAAGCAGACCGATGCCGACGTGGGCTCGTTCGATGCCGGTTACGGCTCGGCCTACTTCGCTCGGCAGATCGGCCAAAAGTTTGCTCGTGAGGTGTTCTTCCTCGCTCGAGAATATGACGCCCAGCGTGCCTATGAAATGGGTGCTGTCAACGCCGTCGTACCCCACGCCAAACTTGAGGCCGTGGCCCTCGAGTGGGCCAATGAAATCTTGACCAAGTCGCCGACGGCGATTCGTATGCTCAAATTTGCATTTAATGCTGTCGACGATGGTTTGGTTGGTCAGCAGGTCTTCGCCGGCGAAGCAACGCGCCTCGCCTATGGCACGGATGAGGCTGTCGAGGGTCGCGATTCCTTCTTGGAAAAGCGTGATCCCGACTGGTCCGGGTTTCCCTGGCACTTCTAATGCGCGAGCTCATTCGAGTTTCCTCAGACGATCCTCGGGTGTTTCGAGCCGAGCTCGAAGCTGCCCTGCGCGGCACCGGCCCGGCGGTCTTTCCGCTGCCTGAGGCGGCTCGCGAGCTCGACGGCGAAGTGAACGATGAGGTTTCGCTCGTTATCCAGACGTCAGGGTCATCGGGTGCACCCAAACGCGTCGGTTTGAGCACGGAGGCCCTGCTTGCCAGCACTCGCGCGACGCACGGTCGACTGGGCGGGCCAGGTCAGTGGCTTCTGGCGCTCCCAGTTCACTACATCGCGGGCGCTCAGGTGTTGGTGCGGGCCATCGACGCGGGCATTGACCCCACATATCTACCCGCCGGCCCCTTCACTCCGGAGGCATTCGTTCGAGCGGTTTCGACTATGCACGAAGGGCGCACGTACAGCTCGCTGGTCCCCGCCCAGCTGCAGCGCTTGGTGGAGTTCGCCGAATCTTCCGAATCAGCCCGCTCGATCCTCGCCTCGCTTGATGCGGTGCTGGTGGGTGGCCAGTACACGCCACATGCCCTGGTTCAGAGGGCGACGGCGCTCGGCATCGCAATCGTGACCACCTACGGCTCGACAGAGACTTCGGGTGGCTGCGTGTACGACGGCATTCCCCTCGAAGGAGTCCACCTTGAAGTGGATGGAGCTGGTCAAGTGCTGATTTCCGGAGATATTCTCGCAACGGAATATATTTCGGGAGAGGTCTACAACGACCGATTCACCCGCGTTGCCGGCCGTCGCTGGTATGCCACGGGCGATACCGGGCATCTCCAGGCGGGACGCCTTACGGTCGAGGGCCGGTTAGACCGCGTGCTGATTTCTGGCGGAGTTAAGGTCTCTCTCGATGCCATCGAGACCGCTATCGAGGGGACCGACTATCCCGTCGCGGTCGCCGTTGCGGTAACCGATTCCATATGGGGCCAGCGACCTGTTCTCGTCGTTGAAGGCGCAGGGGATGCTTCTGCCGAGGATCAACTGCGGGCGGTCATCCTGGAGGAACTCGGCAAGATTGCGGTTCCCGATCGCATCGTATGGGTCCCCACCCTTCCGCTTCTGAGTTCGGGCAAGCCTGACTTGGTCGCAATCGCGGCTCTTGCGAACTCGTAGGATTTGTGCGTGGCTACCAAGAAGAAGAGTTCTGCAACTCGCCCCAAGAAGAACGCGCATCACCACAAAAAGAAGGCCGCACCCAAGCCCCCCAAGGTGAGCTGGATTGCCGGCGCGCGTTTGCGCACCCTCCCCCTGGCTATTGCGCCGGTGGCTGCTGCGGCTGGTGTTGTTGCCACCACCAAGCACTTCTCCCTCTTGCTCACCCTGCTCTGCCTCGTCGTCGCGGTGTTCCTCCAAGTGGGCGTGAACTTCGCCAATGACTATTCGGACGGCATCCGTGGCACCGACGCCTATCGTGTGGGGCCAGCTCGCCTAACCGGGTCAGGGGCAAAGAAGCCGGAAGCCGTGCGCAACGTCGCCTTCGCGTTCTTCGCGCTGGCTGCCGTCGCGGGCATCATCGTCACCGTCTTGTCAGCCCAGTGGTGGTTCCTCGCCGTGGGTGCCGCCGCCATCCTTGCGGCCTGGTTCTACACGGGCGGCAAGCGACCCTATGGCTACGCCGGTTTGGGCGAGCTGTTCGTCTTCATCTTCTTTGGTCCGGTGGCCACGGAGGGCACCGTTTTCGTGCAGACCAAGCAGTGGTCGTCACTCGGGCTCTATGTCGGTGCCGCTGTCGGCCTGCTCGCCTGCGCGGTTCTGATGATCAACAACATCCGTGACATCGAGACGGATGTTCACGCCGGCAAGAAGACGTTGGCGGTGCGTCTCGGCAAGCGGGTGTCGGTCATCGTGTTCTGCGCGATGATCGCGCTGCCCATGATTGCCGCGGGACTCATCGGGCTGTTCTATCCGGTTGTGCTCTACACGCAGTTCGTGTGGCTGGCGCTTTTGCCTGCCGGCGTCATTGCCGTGATGGCGAAGAGCCCGGGGGAGTACATCCTGGTGCTCAAGATCACCAGTTTCGCGACACTCGCTTTCGGCGTTTTGGTGGGCTTGGGCCTCTGGCTCTAGCCCCGGAGCCTGGCCTAGAGGGAGTCTTCGAACTCTTCGTCGCTAGCGGGTTTGGCCTTGCGCTTTTCTTGCGCGGCCGACAGGGCCGTTGAGGTTTCGTCGCGGAACTTGCCGAGCACGATAATCGACAGGCTCAGTGCAACAACCGCAGCGATAACTGCAGCGATCCACGGCTGGAAACCGAGGAACCACAGGATCATGAACGGGACGATGAAGAAGACCAGTCGTAGCAGGGTGTAGATCAGCCAGGCGGGAATGCGTTTCACGTCGGAAAGTCTATGCGCTCACCCTGCGTAGACTTTTCGCATGCTCCGCATCTGGATTGTCTTCGGCCTGATCTTGCTGATCGGTGTCGCGCTCGGCCTCTGGCTGGCCGCGAGGGCTCGACGCGCCAACTCCAAGGCGGCGGGGCAAGCGCGCGCAATCGGCCCCGATGATGACCCGGAGTTCTTGCGCGGTCTAAATCCGGATGGCACCGAGTGACCAGTCCGTCGGCCGCGACACTTTTTGCGACCAGACTTCTGCTCTCGCTCGTTGAGCGCGGGCTGAGCGACGTGGTGCTTGCACCTGGGTCGCGCTCGCAGGCTCTGGCTTTGGCGGTATCCGACCTTGAAGCTCGCGGTTTGTTGCGTGTTCACGTGCGCATTGATGAGCGAAGCGCCGGATTCGTAGCGCTCGGCATGGGGCTCGAGACCGGTCGTGCTGCGGCTGTTGTCACGACCTCTGGCAGTGCCGTTGCCAATCTCTACCCGGCTGTCGTCGAGGCTCACCACTCGGGAGTGCCTCTGCTTCTGCTGACCGCCGATCGTCCGGCCGAGCTGCGCGGCATCGGCGCAAACCAAACCACGCATCAGGCAGATTTCTTTGGCGCTTTCGTGCGACTCTCGGCTGACGTAGAGGCTCCGACGCTTGATGACCCGGCTACTTCTGCGAGCTCGCTTGCCGAGAAGGCCTGGGCCGCCGCGGTTGACGACCGACTTGCCGCTGGCCCGGTGCACCTCAACCTTGCGTTCCGCGAGCCGCTCTCTGGCGGCGACGCGTTCGAGGTGGCGGATGTGCGTGCCGCACTTGAGCGCGCAACCGAAGCCGTTGCCGCTCGGCATGCTGCCGCAGGTGCTTCGGCGGTCGCCACCGAGGCCACTACGACAGCACCTGTTGAACTGCCCCGCGGGCCCCACACAATCGTGATTGCCGGAACAAGCGCGGGCCCCGCGGCCGAGGAGCTCGCTCACGCTGGTGGCTGGCCGCTCGTTGCTGAGATCACGAGCGGCGCGAGATTTGGGCGCAACGCTGTTCCGGCTTACCGCGAGGTGTTGCGTGATGCCGAGCTGACCGCTGGTCTCGAGCGAATCGTTGTGTTCGGGCATCCCACGCTGAGCCGCGAGATTGACGCACTGATTGCCGACACCTCCCGCTCGATCGAGACCGTGGTGGTGCTCGGCCCCGGCGGAGACAACTACAACCCCGGCCACAATGTGAGCTCGTTCGTTGCTGCGGCTACTGTCGCAGCTGGCGAAACTGACCTTGCATGGCTGGCGGAGTGGGTGCGCCGTGGCACTGCAGTTCACGAGGAGGCGATGGCTCGTTACGCCGAGGCCAACCCCTCGATGCGTGCACCCGATGTTGATGCCTCGCGCTCGAGCAGCGTCGACGCGATGCGCGAGTTTGCCGCGCAAGAACTGGCCGCTGCCAAAGCCCCGGTCACCCGCGAACTCCTGGTGGATGCCGTGTGGCGCGCAACCTGGCCGCACGACCGCCTGCTGTTTGGTGCGTCACGTCTCGTGCGCGTGGCCGACCGCACGCTCGTTGGCAAGAAGATTCCCGTGTTTGCGAACCGCGGTCTCGCCGGCATCGACGGCACGGTTTCGACGGGCGTCGGCATCGCGCTGGCTTCGGGCGCGCTCACTCGTGTTCTGCTCGGAGATTTGGCAACACTGCACGACGCGGGCGGAATGCTCATTGGTCCGAGCGAGGCGCGGCCGCGCATCCAGGTGATTGTGGGCAATGACGGCGGCGGCACGATTTTTGACTCGCTCGAAGTTGCTGGCTCCACTCCTGCCGAGGTCATCGACCGTGCGTTTTACACACCGCACGGAGGTGACCTGGCTGCGCTCGCAGCGGCCTACGGCTGGGAGTACGCGAAGGTCACGACGGTGGCGGAGCTCGAGCGTGCCATCACGGCAGCACCGGCTGGTCCGCAGTTGGTCGACGTCGCTATTGGGCGCTAGTCGGCGCTGAGCGCATCGACCACCGGGCGGAATTTCATCGAGGTTTCGCTCAGTTCGGCTTCGGCGTCTGAGTTGGCGACAACGCCGCATCCGGCATAGGCCGTGACCTGCTGGTCGTCGACCTGAATGCACCGGAGGGCGATTGCCCACTCACCCTCGCCGGACGCATCAACCCAGCCGACGGCACCGGCGTAGCGGCCGCGGTCGAATGGCTCGAGCTCCGAGATCAGCTTGAGGGCGGCGGCGGTGGGGGTTCCGGCAACGGCTGCCGTGGGGTGCAATGCGGCAACAAGATCGAGGGATGTTGAGCCGGGGGTCAGGTTGCCGGTTACGTCGGTGGCCAGGTGCCAGAGGTTGGCCAGGCGCAGCGTGAAGGGCGATTCGCCCGTCGATAGGTGCGTGGTGAACGGTTCCAGTGCGTCGATCACCGAACGCACAGCAAACGCGTGCTCGTCGAGGTCTTTGGGGCTGGTGGCCAGAACGGCGGCGGCTTCGAGGTCGCTGTGCGCATCTGTGCCGCGGGCGGCCGTGCCGGCGAGCACACGGGCATCCATGGTTTGGCCGTGCACACGAACGAGCGTTTCAGGGCTGGAGCCGATGAGGCCGTCGACGCAGAACGTCCAGCAGTCGGGATAGCTCTGTGCCAACGAAACAACCATCGGGCGGATGTCGCTGCCGGCCGTGAGTGTGCCCGTGAGGTCGCGGGCCAGAACAACCTTGCTAACCTCGCCACCCTGAATGCGGCGCACGGCCTCGCGAACGCTGTTCTTATACCCGTCCTCGGATTGCTCACCCGCGGTGAACGAAACGCTTGCCGCAGTCCCGAGCGGCGCTACCTCGGGAACCTCGGCGGCCTCGGGCACGGCGCCCTCGGGCGTGATTGTGGTGACGAAGGCCACGCCATCGCGGCGACCGATGATCAGTCGGGGAATCACCAGCACACTTGCCGCAGCAGAATCATCGGCGAACGCGAATGAGCCGAAGGCGCTCAGGCCCGAGCCGGGAAGGTTGACGTTGTCGGTGATGGTGGCGCGGGCAACGATGGCCTGCCAGGCGGTCGCGGCATCGGCAACTCGGGAAGCGCCACGGAATTCGAGTCGAGCGGCAACCCCGTATCCGACCAGGCCGGCACCGCGCCGGCGCCAGAGCAGCGGCGCTTGCGCATCCAAGATTTCGGTGAAGGCGGGAGCGTGCGCGAGCGGAGAACTGACCACGGTCAGCTTGAGGTCGGTCGAAGCGCTCACCGGGCAAGCCTACGCCCGAGGCACGGGGGCTCACACGGTCGTAGACTTTGACCATGTCACGCGCAGACCTGTCCAAGCAGCCCGAAGAGGTTGTGGCAATGTTCGACGACGTCGCCAAGGGCTACGACCGCACGAACAACCTTCTGTCGGGTGGAAATGCGCCACTGTGGCGAATCCAGCTGGTGCGCGCGGTGAACCCGCAGCCCGGCGAGAAGATTCTCGACCTCGCCGCCGGCACGGGCACCAGCAGTGTTGCCCTGTCGAAGACCGGCGCATCCATCGTGGCTGGTGACTTTTCTGAGGGCATGCTCGAGGTCGGCCGCGCCAAGCACGGCAAGAACCCGCAGATTACGTTCGTGCACGCAGACGCCATGAAGCTTCCGTTCAAGAAGGATGAGTTCGACGCCGTCACCATGTCGTTCGGCCTGCGCAACGTGCTCGACCCCAAGAAGGCGCTGGCTGAGCTGTTTCGCGTGACCAAGCCCGGCGGCCGCATCGTGATTTGCGAGTTCTCCACCCCTACCGCGGGCGTGACCAAGTCGTTCTACAAGACCTATCTCACCAAGGTGATGCCGGCATTTGCCAAGCTCTCGAGCACCAACACCGAGGCCTACACCTACCTCGCCGAGTCGATCGAAGCCTGGCCCAACCAGAGTGAATTGGCCTCCTGGATTCGTGAGGCGGGATTCGAGCAGGTGGCTTATCGCAACCTCACTGGCGGCATCGTGGCCATGCACCGAGGCGTGAAGCCCTTCTAGGCTCCGCGGTAGGCTGGCAGGCGTGAATAGCGGACCGATGGCCGAAGCAGCCAAGCACCTGAGCTTGCGCGATCGCCTGTTCGCATCGCGCGAAACCAAGGCTTTGGGCCCCATCATCGACGCCGGGGTTGACCGCGTCGAAAAGGGTCTCTCTGACCGCGTGCACTTCACCAACGACATTGCCGACGCGGCTGGTCGCTACCTGCTCTCTGCGGGGGGCAAGCGCGTGCGTCCGATGCTCGCGCTTCTGACCTCGCAGCTTGGCTCGGGCATCACCGACGAAGTGATTACCGCGAGTCAGGCCATCGAAATCACCCACTTGGCTTCGCTCTACCACGACGACGTCATGGATGACGCCCCGCTTCGCCGCGGCGTCGACTCCGCCCACATCGTCTACGGCAACGCCATTGCGATTCTCACCGGAGACCTGCTTTTCGCTCGCGCCAGCACGCTGATGGCGGGGCTAGGCGAGCGCGCAATCGCGCTTCAGGCCGAGACGTTCGAGCGCCTGTGCATCGGTCAGCTCAACGAAACGGTTGGCCCCAAGCCCGGCGATGACCCGCTGGCTCACTACATTCACGTGCTCGAAGACAAGACCGGTTCGCTCATCTCTGCCGCCGCTCGTTCGGGGGTCATCTTCTCGGGTGCACCGGCCGAATACGAAGATGCCGTGGTCGGCTTCGGCGACAAGATCGGCGTTGCCTTCCAGCTCGCCGACGACGTGATTGACCTTTCTCCGGATGCTCAGACCGGCAAGCAGGCCGGAACCGACCTCAAGGCGGGCGTCGCCACACTGCCGACACTGCTGTTGGCTCGTTCGGCTGCAACTAACCCGGCAGACGCCGATCTGCAGCAGCGCATCCGCATTGCTGTGGAGGCCGACGACGACGCTGCGCTCGCAGCCCTGACGGAAGAGCTTTACAACCACCCGGTCACCGAGCAGACCCGCGTCGAGGCCCACCGCTGGGCCGCCGAAGCGGTCGAGGCGCTGGCCCCACTACCTGAGGGAGCTGTTAAGCAGGCCCTCGCCGCTTTCGCTGACCACGTGGTCAGTCGTACCAACTAGGAGAGACCTTGTCGAAACTTCGACTTGCCATCGTTGGAGCCGGCCCGGCCGGTATCTACGCCGCTGACATCGCCCTCAAGGCCGAAAAGAACTTCGACATTTCGATCGACTTGTTCGAGCACTTGCCTGCGCCTTACGGCCTGGTTCGTTACGGCGTTGCCCCCGACCACCCGCGCATCAAGGGCATCATCACGGCTCTGCGTGAGGTGCTCGACCGTGGTGACATTCGCATCTTTGGCAATGTTCACTACGGTACCGACATCACGCTCGATGACCTCAAGAAGCACTACAACGCCGTCATCTTTGCCACCGGCGCCATTGAGGATGCTCCACTCGTCGTTCCCGGAATCGACCTCAACGGCAGCTATGGTGCCGCCAACTTCGTGAGCTGGTTCGATGGCCACCCCGACGTTCCTCGCACCTGGCCGCTCACGGCACAGTCGACTGCCGTCATCGGCAACGGAAACGTGGCACTCGATGTTGCCCGCATGCTGGCCAAGCACGCCGACGACCTGCTCGTCACCGAGATCCCGGCCAATGTGTACGAGGGCCTGAAGGCGTCACCGGTCACTGACGTTCACGTATTCGGTCGTCGCGGCCCCGCTCAGGCCAAGTTCAGCCCACTCGAGCTTCGCGAGCTCGGCGAGCTGCGTGACGTCGACATGATCGTCTACGACGAAGACTTCGAGCTCGACGCAGCCAGCCAGCAGGCCATCGAGGCCAACAAGCAGGTCTTCGTGTTGATGAAGGTCATGAACGAGTGGCGCACGCGCGAGACCGGCAAGGCCAGCCGCCGCCTGCACCTGCACTTCTATGCCAAGCCGCTTGAGCTGGTTGATGACGGCAACGGAAACGTGGCCGCCATCCGCTATGAGCGCATGGCCCCCGACAACGCCGGCGGCGTGAAGGGCACGGGCGAGATTCGCGAGATCGCCATCCAGAGTTTGTACCGCGCGGTCGGCTACTTCGGCTCACCGTTGGCTGACATCCCGTTCGACGAGAAGCGCGGCGTGATTCCGAACCACGAGGGTCAGGTTCAGGGTGACGACGGCAAGATCATCCCCGGCATTTATGCCACCGGATGGATCAAGCGCGGGCCTGTTGGCCTTATCGGGCACACCAAGTCCGATGCGATGGAGACCATCAAGCACCTGCTGCGTGACCAGGCTCAGTGGTGGTCGCCCAGCTCGCCCGACGAGCAAGCGATTGTGGATCTGCTCGCCGAGCGCGACGTGAAGTACACCGACGTTGCCGGCTGGGCGCGACTCGACGAACACGAGATTGCTCTGGGTGAACCTCAGGGTCGCGCGCGCATCAAAGTCGTTGACCGCGACGAGATGATCGCAATTTCGCGAGGCGAGTAGCCCCCCGCGCTCGCCGGGCTAGGCCCCGACGAGCTCCTTGATGCATGCCTCGAAGTGCTTGTGGTGCTCTTCGACATCGGCCACGGTCGTGGTCGGCCCCATCAGCGCCATGTTGTGGAACGGCGTGATCATGATGCCGCGGTTGGCCAAGTAGAGGTGGATGTAGTCCTCCAGCTCACCGTCGGCTGACTCGAACGCTGCCGTTCCCGTTCGCGGGTAGGGCTTGGCGAAGCGGTACTCGGCACGAGCGCCCAACTGGTTGATGGCCCAGGGAAGGTCGTAGCGGTCGATGACCGACTGCACGCCCTCGGTGAACACGGTGGCCGTGGCAATCATCGTCTCGAAGGCTTCGTCGGTGAGCACCTTCTCGAGGGTCGCGCGCATCGCCGCCACTTGGAGGGGGTTGCCGGCGAGGGTTCCGCCCACGCCACCCATGTCGATGAGGTCGAGGTCGGTGCGCTCAAGCACGCGCGCGGCAAACTCAGCGCTCAGGCCGTATGTGCCGGTCGGGATTCCGCCGGCAATGGCCTTTCCGATGATGAGCACGTCGGGCTCTAGGCCGTCACGCTTGGTCATGCCGCCGGGGCCGGCCGAGAACGTGTGAGTCTCGTCGATCATGAGAAGAGTGCCGTATTTGCGGGTCAGTTCGCGCACGCCCTGCAGGTAGCCGGGCTCGGGCAGCACGATTCCGATGTTGGTCAGGGCGGGCTCCATGAGCACGGCAGCGACATCGCCGTTGGCAAGTTCGCGCTCGAGCATCTCGAGGTCGTTGAATTCGGCAACGCGCGAGGTTTCGGTCACGTCGACGGGCGAGCCCACGTTGCCGGGGCGACTCATACCGTGGCCATCCGGGCCGACCACGATCAGCGCCTCGTCAACCGAGCCGTGGTAGCAGTACGCGTTGAACAGGATCTTGGAGCGGCCGGTGATCGCGCGAACCAGACGAATCGCCCAGCGGTTGGCATCGGTTGCCGTCAGGGAGAAGCTCCACTTGTCCATGCCGAAGCGGCGGGTGAGTTCGGCGCCGACCCACTCTGCGTCTTCGGTCGGGAGCATCGTGGTGAGGCCGCCCTGTTCGGAGATGCGCTTGATGACGGCTTCGACAACGGCGGGAGCGGAGTGCCCGGCCATCGAACCGGTGTCACCGAGGGCAAAGTCGATGTATTCGTGACCATCGATGTCGGTCACTCGGTTGCCGCGCGCGCCCTCCAGGTAGATCGGGAACCCGCCGGCTTTCTTGTTCATCCAGGTCATGGGGACACTGCCGAACAGGTGGCTTGCACCCTCGTAGGCGGCCTTCGACTTGGGGTGGGTGCGCACAAACTCAGCACGCTCACGCTCGAAAAGTTGGGATAGGCGAGTGCGATCAATCATGCCTCCACTCTCTCACGGCGCGCTCGCACGAAGACAGAGGCACAATGGATGCGTGAGCAACGCAACCCAGAACTGGCAGCCCGACGAACTTGGGCCGGCCTTCCAGCAGCTCACGCTCGACCTCGGCTCTGACTTTGAAGGCCCGGTAGTTGCCAATCTCGTGCGCTACCTGCCCGAGCCCGCCCGCCGCTCCTTCTTTACCCGCTGGCGAAAAGAACCTCAGCCCCAGGCCGAAAACACGGATGTGCTTTATGTGCACGGCTGGTCGGACTACTTCTTTCAGACTCATCTCGCCGAGTTTTGGCGACGCCAGGGCGCGCGCTTCTATGCGCTCGACCTGCGCAAATACGGCCGCAGCCTGAGGGTCGGGCAAAGCCCGGGCTACGTCGAAGACCTCGACACCTATGACGAAGACATCGAGGCCGCTCTCTCGGCGATTGGCCACGGCAAAGCAGACAAGCCAACTCGCAAGCTGGTGTTGATGGGCCACTCCACCGGCGGGCTGATTCTGAGTCTGTGGCTGGCCAGGCACGGTGACCGCGCCAACGCCCTCATTTTGAACAGCCCGTGGCTTGAATACCAACTCACGTCGACACTTCGCCAGGTCGTTGAACCTGTGATGGGGTTGCAAGCCAAGGTTGCTCCGCGCTCGCGGCAAGTGAACCCCGATCTCGGTTTCTACAACCGCACCATCTCCAAAAAGAAGGGCGGCGAGTGGGACTTCAACGAGGCCTGGCGGCCTGAGCGCGCCTGGCCCGTTCGCACCGCGTGGCTCAAGGCAGTGCTGGCTGGTCACACTCAGGTGGCCGGGGGCTTGGGCATCAAAGTGCCCATCCTCACGCTTCTGTCAGATCGCAGCATGCTCACCGGCCGCTGGTCAGAGAAGATGCGCGAAGCCGACGTGGTCATCGATGTCGAGACCACGGCCGTTCGCGCACCCAAGCTGGGGCGTCGGGTCACCGTCATTCGCATCCCGCACGCGATGCACGACATCGTGCTCTCCAACAAGCGCGCGCGTTCTACAGCTTTCCTCGAAATCACCAGATGGATAGGTTCATACCTATGAGTGCGTTCACCGATGACAACCTGATCGTCGAAACCCGTCAGGGCAAGGTTCGTGGCGCTCGCGCCGGCAACACCTATCGCTGGTTGGGCATCCCGTATGCGGCGCCGCCGGTGGGCCAGCTTCGCTACCGCTCTCCGCAGCCGCCTCTGCCGTGGGATGGCGTGCGTGACGCGCTCGAGTTCGGTTCGGTTGCACCCCAGGAAGCCACCAAGCTGATCCCCATTCCGGTGGGACTCAAGATTGACGAAGACTGCCTCTCACTGAACGTGTGGGTGCCCAAGGCGGCAGCCACCGACGGTCGCAAACGCCCCGTCATGGTTTGGGTTCACGGTGGCGCCTACTTCATCGGGTTCTCTGCGCAGCCGATCTATAACGGGCAGGCGCTCGCCGATGCCGGCGATGTCATCGTCGTCACGCTCAACTACCGCTTGGGTGCGGTCGGTTTTCTTGACTTCAGGTCGTTCGGTGACGCCGACCACGTTTTCGAGGCCAACCTCGGTCTGCGCGACATCATCGCCGCACTGCAGTGGGTTCAGGGAAACATCGAGAACTTCGGCGGGGATTCCAAGCAGGTCACCCTCTTTGGCGAGTCAGCCGGCGGCGGCTGCGTCACCACGCTGATGACCAGCCCCAAGGCTGCGGGGCTCTTTCACCGCGCGATTGCTGAGTCGGCACCGGCCACGAGTGTGTACGGGCCCGAGCGCACGGCCGCTCTTGCCGGCGCCTACCTCGACCTCATGGGGATTCCGCGGGACGAGGCCAAGACCCGACTGCGCGAGCTCACTGCCGACGAGCTGGCCTCCAAGACCACGGCGCACCTTGACTATGTGGCCACCACCTGGCCCGGGCTGGTTGCCTTCGCGCCGGCGATTGATGGGGACGTCATCACCGATTACCCGGTCAACATTTTCCGCGCCGGCAAGCAGATGCGCATCCCGTTGATCATCGGCACGAACCGCGATGAGGCTGCGCTCTTCAAGTTGATGAAGTCGCCGCTCATGCCGATCACCGGCGAGAGTCTGCACAAGATGTTTGAGGGGGCCGCCGCCGACCACCCGGAGCTTGCGGGTGCCGAGGCGCGCATCACGAGTGCCTATGCCGGCTACCCCAAGCAGGCTGCGTGCATGAAGGTGTCTCGCGACGCGGGATTCCGCATGCCCTGCACCTGGGTTGCCGCCGCGCACAGCAAGGTCGCTCCCACCTGGATGTACCGCTTCGACCAGGCGACCCCGCTGTTTCGCCTGCTGGGCATCGGCGCCTCTCACGGCACCGAGCTGGCCTACGTGTTCGGAACTCTGCCGGCAAAGGTCACGCGCAAGACACTCGGCTTCTTGCTCGGCGGTCTGCCCCAGGCGCGCGTCATCAGCAAGCGCATGCAGGCTCGATGGGCCGCATTTGGTCGCACTGGTAGCCCCGCCTGCGAGTCACAGCCAGCCTGGCCGAACTACGACACGGATGCGCGCGCGACGCTACTCATCAACGCCACCGACTCGGTCGCCAACGACCCGGATGCCAACCTGCGTCAGGCGTGGGGCGAGCAAATCCTCGGCTTCAAGTAGTTAGCGGAAGTTGACGAACTGCAGGGCGACGTCGAAATCTTCGCCCTTGAGCATTGCCATGGTGGCCTGCAAGTCGTCGCGGCTCTTGGATGAGACGCGAATCTCGTCACCCTGAATCTGCGACTTGACCGACTTGGGGGCCTTCTCGCGAATCGCGGCGTTGACGATCTTGGCGTTGGGCTGGTCGATGCCCTCTTTCATCTTCGCCTCGATGCGGAACTCTTTACCGCTGGGGTAGGGGTCTCCGGCATCCAGCTGACGCAGCGTGATTCCGCGCTTGATGAGCTTCGATTCGAACACTTCGAGAACGGCCTTGACGCGCTCTTCGGAGTTTGCTTTGAGCAGGAACTTGTCGCCTGACTTCTCGAGGGATGCGCCGACGCCCTTGAAGTCGTAGCGCTGCTCGATCTCTTTGGTCGCCTGGTTGTAGGCGTTGTCAACCTCCATGGGGTCAACTTTGCTCACGATGTCGAATGATGAATCAGCCATGCCCCCAGTTTAGGCGACGAGCGATTTTCACTCCGTGGGTTCGGCGGGTATTGTTTAGGGGCACCTGATTGCGACTACGCGGCCAGGTGTAGCCGGCGAGTTACCCTAGCGGCCAAAGGGATCTGACTGTAAATCAGACGGCTCAGCCTTCGGGGGTTCGAATCCCTCACTTGCCACCACGATAAAGTCCCTTGAGAAATCAAGGGACTTTTTGTTTGTCCTGCGCAAACAGCCCTCCTTTGCGGCCAGAACTATTTTCTTTATGGCATGAATATCGCAGTTATCATGTGACTATGTCTGCGTTCCTATATCGTCTGGGTAGTTGGGCTGCTCGTCGACGATATACGGTTCTCATCACCTGGATTCTGTTGCTCATCGGCATCTTTGGCGGCTCAATTGCCTTCGGGTCACGATTTGACCCTTCGTTCACCATTCCTGGCACACCAGCTCAGGTTGCGCTGGATATGTTGGAAGAGCGCTTCCCACCAGCTGCTTCCAACGCCAGTCTGAAGGTCATTTATATTGCCCCCAAGGGCAGCAAGATAACTTCTGAACAGACTGTCATTGAGCAGGCAGTTGCAGACCTGAGCAAGGTCAAGGGTGTTGACACAGCTCAGAGCCCTTTTGCGAGCTCGGTGGATGCACCCGGTCAAGCCATTTCGAACGATGGATCAATGGCCTATGTCACGGTGACCATGGATGCTCCTCAAGCGAACCTGACACAAAACCAATACAACGACATCCAAAAAGCTGCCACCAAGTCTTTAGGTAGCAGCGGTCTTACCGTGGCATATAGCGGTGTTCCAGATCCACCTGGCCACGGTGATGCCACCGAAGCCATCGGTCTTGCCATCTCATATGTGGTGTTGGCCATCACGTTCGGTGCGCTGTTAGCCGCAGGAATGCCGCTGATTATGGCGATTACGAGTGTGCTGATCTCTGATGGTTTGATTACCCTCAGTTCACAGGTCATCAACCTCTCGAGCACGACCCCCATTCTTGCTGAGATGCTCGGTTTGGCCGTGGGTATTGACTACGCGCTGTTCATCCTTGCTCGGCACAGGACACAAGTAGCCCACGGAATGGCAGTTCGTGAGTCCATTGGTGTCGCTACAGCAACTGCTGGCACCGCCGTTCTCTTCGCCGGCGCCACTGTAGTTATTGCTTTGCTCGGCCTTCTCGTGGTGGGCATCCCGTTCCTGTCAGCCATGGGAATTGGTGCTGCAGCCGGTGTCATTGTCTCGATGCTCGCCGCCATCACCTTGTTGCCCGCACTGCTTTCTATTGCGAATAACAAACTAGTTCCCAAGAAAACATCCAGGGCATATCGTCGTGAGACAGCAACCGTTCCCACCACGCTGGGTGCACGGTGGGTGAAGTTCATTACTCGACGACCACTTGTGACGCTGATTGTTTCTGTGGTGACACTAGCCGTAATTGCGCTGCCCGCGCTGTCGATGCGTCTTGCTCTTCCCGATGCTGGTTCAGATCCTGCAGGAAGTCTCACCAGAACTGGTTACGACGCCATCGCAGAGGGCTGGGGACCTGGAGCTAATGGCCCACTCATTGCCATTGCGGATATTTCTCACACCGACGTGACCAAAATCGCTGACACTCTCTCGAGCTTCTCGGATTCCTTCAAGGGCATCAAGGGCGTGGCGAGTGTGAGTGCTGCATTCCCCAACCCTGGCTTGGATGCTGCGATTGTCTCCATCATTCCCACCACGTCACCAGATTCTCTGGACACTGAGGCGCTCGTTCATGAGTTGAGGAACAATGCACAGGCCTTTGAGAAAGCTCATGGTTTCAGTTATGAAATTACGGGGCAAACGGCTCTGAATATCGATATCTCGCAGGTGCTCTCTGACGCGATAGGTCCCTTCGCGATCATCGTTGTTGGCTTGAGCCTTGTTCTTCTCTTGATTGTGTTCCGCTCTGTTGCCGTTCCGCTCTCGGCCACTTTGGGATTCTTGCTTTCACTCTCAGCTGCATTTGGTGTGACCTCGGCGATCTTCCAAGAAGGCTTTGCAGCCCAGTTCTTTGGGCTGGCCAAACCGGGACCGATTATTTCGTTTATGCCGATTATGGTGATGGCCGTTCTATTCGGCCTTGCCATGGACTATCAGGTTTTCCTGGTTTCGCGCATTAGTGAGCACTATGTCGAAACCAAGAATGCACACGAGGCTGTCACACACGGCTTCACGGCTTCTGCTCGCGTCGTGGTTGCCGCCGCCTTGATCATGGCTTCCGTCTTCTTCTCTTTCGTTCCAGGCGGGGTTGCGGCTATTCAGTCCATGGCCCTGGCCCTTGCTGTGGGTGTTCTGTTCGATGCCTTGATCGTGCGCATGACGATTATTCCTGCGTTTATGTGGCTGTTGGGAGATCGAGGTTGGTGGCTTCCGCCAGCACTGCGGTCTATGCCTGATGTGGACATCGAAGGCGCTGTGGTGGAGAAACAGCGTGAGGCATGGGCATGGCAGAGGACACTGCCCGAGACCACCGTATTGGCTGTTGACTCGGCCGAGACAGGACTTCAGCTTCAGGCTCGCTCAGGTGATGTTGTTGAGGTGATTGCAAGTGCTCATGACGATCTCCCCACAGTGTTGGCTGCTATCAGTGGTCACGGCACGTTGAACGGACACCTCAGCGTCCTGGGCAAGCCACTACCGTTTGAGTCATCAGCAATCCGCAGACGAGCAACTCTGGTGCTTCGTGGAATTTCTGCACCAAGTGGTGAGCTTGGTCGATTCCTTCGCACTCACATCTCGCAGGATGGCTCTCGAAACAACGCTAACGACGTGTTCTCGTTGGCTTCGCGAATTGCTGAAAAGTCGGGAATACCGTTCACTGGCGTGACCGTGACAACCGATATGTCTGCACTGACTTCAGATCACATCTGGGCTGTTGATGTGGCTCTGGCAGTGTCTAGTAACCATGAACTTGTTGTTATGGATGCCCGACACGTCCACCACGCTGAGAAGCTTCTTCCCGTCATTACTGATCAGCTTGCAAAGCACGCCTTGCTCGTCATTGGACTGAGTGAAGAAGTCCCCCTGAGTGGTCGCACCGTTGTCACTGCTCACCTCACGACACAGGCGGAGGTGACAGCATGAGCACCTCTGTCAATAAGAGACGAAACCGATGGTTCTTGAGCATCAGTCTCGTGATCCCCATGATTGTGGCCTTGGTGGGGCTGTGGGCTCTCCAGCCTGTTTCACACAACACCGAAACCGGACAGCCCAACCTCAACGCTGCCATTGTGAACCAAGATGACATCGTGGTGACCACCGTGGACGGCCAGCAGATCCCTGTTGCTGTGGGGCGTCTCTTGGTGGGGCAACTCGTCACCAGCACGACGGATGGCTTCTCTTGGTCTGTCACCAACGAACAAACCGCGCAAGCAGGCCTTGCCAGTGGTCAATATTCAGCTGTTGTCACAATCCCTTCGAACTTCACCAAGGCATATCTCTCCTCTTTGAGCGATAAGCCTGTCCAGGCGAATATCGATATTGCGACAGATGGTGCTCACAGCTATGCGGCCACAGTTCTTGCCCGAACCATGGCTTCGAACTTGACGCAGCAGCTGGGTGAAGCTTTTACTCAGCAATACATCAGCGCGTTGCTCACGGGATATACCGAACTGGGTAAGGCGCTCAGTGCGGCCGCAGACGGTCAGCAACTCCTTACAGACGGACTGGGTGCACTGAGTTCTGCCGCATCGATTCTTCCCGAGGCAAGTACTCAAATTGCTGCAGGAGCTAAAGATCTTGCGTCAGCGAACTCCAGCATGACTTCAGGCCTGGGGTTGCTGAACTCGTTCAGCCAGGTTTACCTGACAGGGCTCGCACACCTGGGTGAGTTGAATGCCCAGTTGCGCACTCAGCTCAACGCCGGCCAATATGCCGATGCACAGCAGACTCTTACGGAGATTGATGCCACCACGGCAGCACTCGGTGCCGGGGGAGTGCTCATGACTGGTGGCCTCACCGCAGCACAATATGCCTCCGGTCTGATTACGGAGGGAAGCAATTACCTCGCCACGGGAACTCAGCAGTTTGCCAACGGGATGCCTTTGCTCGCCGATGGTTTGAGTCAGGCCACAAGCGGTGCCGGTGCCATTGCCACCGGACTCAAGGATGGAGCGGCAGCATTGCCAAGCTTCACCTCCGCTCAGGTCCAAGACCTGTCTAAGGTGGTTGCAAACCCCGTGAAGGTAAACATCACGACCAGCCCCGCGTTGCCCTCGGTGCAGTCAGCACTGGGCGCCATCATGATGCCCATTGGTTTGTGGCTGGGTGCTTTGGTGCTCTCGCTTGTATATCGCCCACTCCAGGCGAGGAAACTTTTGAGTCGTTCCAGTAACGGCAGAATCGTGCTCTCTGCAGCACTTCCCATGGCGGGACTTGCGATTGCCCAAGGACTCCTTGTTGTTGCGGCAGCTGCCGTCAGCGGAGTGACACCAGCAACCAATGCTGGCCTGTTCATGCTTCTGATAGTTGCTTCGGTAGCTTTCTCCCTGCTTCACCTAGGGTTCTCCTCACTTGCTCCTCGCGCCACGGGCATCATTTCAATCGGATTGTTGACCGTCCAAGTCGTTGCCGCGGGCGTGATACTGCCACTGAGCTGGTCGCCAGGAATTCTGAACTTCCTCGGCAGTGTTCTGCCCCTCTCGATGGCTATGCGTGGAGCTCAAACTCTCATGGTTGGATCAACATCTGAAGCGTTGGGAACCATTCTGGGAGTGAGCTTTAGTGGCCTCATTGGTCTGGTTTTGCTTGCTATCGCGGTTTCACGTGGACGACGTTTTTCCTCTCAAGAAGTGAGTAATTAGGCTCAATTATTGAGAAATCATGGAGTTTTCTATGAGCCTGCTATGACCTTTCTGTGAGCTTTCTGAGAAATCAACCACGGCATCTCATGGCGTCATAGCGTGAAGTCATGAGCAAACATGAACAGGTCGAAGACAAGCGCAGCCGCCGAGTAATCGGAGGGATTTTTGGATCCGTGGCGTTAGCCGGAATATGTGCACTTGGCGGTTTCCTTCTCGGAAACGCCACTGCAGATTCTGCGATGGGCGCTGATACAACCGATGTTGTCGCTCAATCAACAGGAACGTGTGTGACCACTCCTGAGACGGCCATGTATTTGGCAACCTTCCTTCAAAACACCGGTGGTGTCGTTGTTGATCCTGCTGCAGATACTTCAGTTGGGGCAGAAGAACTCACTCTGGCATCTGACTCGGGATTAGGAACTGACACGGGAACAAGCTTTGACACCGTGGTCACCGGCAACGGCGATGGCGGAACTGTTACTCCAGGCGTAACCCCAGACCCCACACCCGTGCCAGATCCAACAGTGACTCCAGACCCCACTCCCACAGTCGACCCAACCCCTGAGGCTGACGATGACTGTGATCACGAACACGATGGAGATCACGAGGACGACGGTCACCACGAAGATTCCGAGCAGCACTCAGGAGATTGCTAAAAGAAAACCGCTGAGTTCACTTCAGCACCGATAGCCCCCAACAACAATGCCCCTCTGAGGAGGGGCATTGTTGTTCTCAGAAAAAGTAGCTTGATATCAAGATACTTTTGGTAGGCTGGGGGAAGATTTTGTAGAGACCCACCCCAG
>CAZPVE010000005.1:0-20588 GCA_964589925.1 uncultured Aurantimicrobium sp.
TGTCTTTCCCGACCGCCTCACGCCGGAGCAGCAGGTTCCGGATGCCCTCAAGGAGCTCGGCGAACTGGCCAAGACCCCCGAGGCCAACATCATCAAGCTGCCCAACATCTCGGCTTCGATCCCTCAGCTCAAGGCGGCCATCGCCGAGCTTCAGGGCCTCGGTTTCGACGTACCTGACTTTCCCGACGAGGCCGTGACCGAGGCCGAGAAGGATGCTCGCGCCCGCTACGACAAGATCAAGGGAAGTGCCGTCAACCCGGTTCTCCGCGAGGGAAACTCTGACCGTCGCGCCCCGCTTTCGGTCAAGTCCTACGCCCGCAAGCACCCGCACGTAAACAAGCCTTTTGCTCCCGGCTCGAAGACTCGTGTCGCCACGATGGGTCACGACGACTTCTTCTCGAACGAGAAGTCGGTTGTCCTGCCGAGTGCCGACACCCTGACCATTCGTCACGTTGCAGCTGATGGCACCGAGACCGTTCTCAAGTCGGGCCTCAAGGTTCTCGACGGCGAGATCGTTGACGCCACCTTCCTGTCGGCTGCTGCGCTCGACGAGTTCCTCGCTGAGACCCTCAAGCAGGCCAAGGCCGAGAACGTGCTCTACTCGGTGCACCTCAAGGCAACCATGATGAAGGTCAGTGACCCCATCATCTTCGGTCACGTGGTGAAGGCATTCTTCGCCAGCGTGTTCGACAAGCACGGCGCTGCCCTCGAGGCCGCTGGCCTGACCCCCAACGACGGACTCGGCTCGATTCTCGCCGGCCTCTCCAGCGTTGCCGGCGGTGACGAGATCGCCGCAGAGTTCAACGCTGCCATCGCAGCCGGCCCGCGTCTGAGCTACACCAACAGCGATAAGGGAATCACGAACCTGCACGTTCCCTCCGACGTCATCGTGGATGCCTCTATGCCCGCGCTCGTTCGCAACGGTGGCAAGCTCTGGGGCGTCGACGGCGCCGAAGATGACACCATCGCGGTCATCCCTGACTCGTCGTACGCGACCGTGTACCAGGCAACCATCGAAGACGTGATCGCCAACGGTCCGCTCGACCCGGCAACCATCGGTACCGTGCCCAACGTGGGCCTCATGGCTCAGGCCGCCGAGGAGTACGGCAGCCACGACAAGACCTTCGAGATCCCCGCTGCTGGTCGCGTCGACGTCGTCAACGCTGCCGGTGAGGTTCTCATCACGCACAACGTCGCCAAGGGTGACATCTGGCGTGCCACCCAGACCAAAGACATCCCGGTTCGCGACTGGGTCAAGCTCGCTGTGTCTCGTGCTCGCGCCACCGGCGCTCCTGCCGTGTTCTGGCTCGACGAGCGTCGCGCTCACGATGCCCAGGTCATCGCCAAGGTCAAGAAGTACCTCGGTGACCACGACACCACCGGCTTGACCATCGAGATCATGGAGCCTGCAGCGGCGACCAAGTACTCACTCGCGCGCATCCGCAAGGGCGAAGACACCATCTCGGTGACGGGCAACGTGCTTCGTGACTACCTGACCGACCTGTTCCCCATCCTCGAGGTGGGCACCAGCGCCAAGATGCTCTCGATTGTTCCCCTGCTTGCTGGCGGCGGACTCTTCGAGACCGGTGCAGGTGGATCGGCTCCCAAGCACGTGCAGCAGCTCGTCGAAGAGAACTTCCTGCGTTGGGATTCGCTCGGTGAGTTCTTTGCCCTGGCCGCATCGTTCGAGCACTTCGCTCAGACCACTGGCAACGCACAGGCTCAGGTTCTGGCTGACACTCTCGACCGCGCAACCGGAACCTTCCTCGAGGAGGACCGCTCGCCCGGTCGCAAGGTTGGCACCATCGACAACCGCGGCAGCCACTTCTACCTGGGTCTCTACTGGGCTCAAGAGTTGGCAGCTCAGAGCGACGATTCTGCACTCGCCGCGAAGTTTGCTCCCGTTGCCCAGGCACTCTCTGCTAGCGAGAAGCAGATCGTCGAAGAGCTCATCGCCGTTCAGGGCAAGCCTGTCGAAATCGGTGGCTACTACCGTCCGAACGTTGACCTGGTCAACAAGGTGATGCGTCCGTCGGCGACCTTCAACGCCGTCATCGACGCCCTCTAATTCGCGCTAGCTAGTTCGACCGGCACCCCTGCGGGGGTGCTGAGTCGGCGTGCGCGGTTGACCCCAGTCGCCAGCGGCATCTCCTGACCTAGCGTTTGAATGAATGTCGGTGCCGTGAGCTGCCGACCCCAACATCACGATTCGATTTACATTTCATCTTTTCGGTTGACACATTGTCTTGTGAATGGTTTGATTGTCATCACGCGAGTCGCAATGATGCCATTCGCGAACAGTGCACGAGGAGGTGCAGTGAACGCTACGACGGGTACCCCGCGACTCGAGGTTCGTAATCTCTCGGTCACCTTCTCCGGTGTGACTGTTCTCGAGAACGCCTACCTGACTCTTGAGCCCGGCGAAGTCCACGCACTCGTGGGCCAGAACGGCTCGGGCAAGTCCACCCTGATCAAGCTCATCAGTGGCGTTTACAAGGCAGACAGTGGCGGCGAGGTCTACGTCGACGGCAAGAGAATCGGCACGCCCGTTCGCGCCAAGACTCTGCACGAAGAGGGCCTTGCCTTCGTGCACCAAGACCTCGGGCTCGTCCCAGACCTCACGGTTCGCGAAAACGTTCGCGTGGGACGTCACGCTACTCGCGGCTTCACTGGACTGATCAATAAGAAGAAAGACGCACAGGCTGTGCGCGAAACTTTCGATTACCTCGGTGTCGACATCAAGCACGACGACGTCGTGGCCGCTCTTCGTCCGAGTGAGCGCGTGGCTGTCGCCATCGCCCGTGCCCTTCAAGAGCGTGGACGCGGCAGCGGCGTCATCGTTTTCGACGAGTCGTCGCGTGCAATTCCGCCGGATGCCCTCGAAGACTTCTACGGGCACATCCGTCTGCTCGCTTCCCAGGGAACCTCGGTTCTCATCGTCAGTCACAATCTCCGCGAGGTGTTGAAGATCGCTGATCGCGTCACCGCCCTTCGCAACGGCAAGGTTGTCGAGATGGGCGTGCCGACCTCAACCCTCGACGAGGCGAGCATCACTCGCATGGTTCTGGGTAAGGATGGCGGCCTCGACGACTTCGTCAACACCATGCCGAGCACCAAGCGTGAAGGTGGCATGACCCTTAAGGGCGTGGCCGGCGGTCGCGTGTTTGGCATCAGTTCGCACTTCTCCCGCGGTGAGGTCGTTGGCTTCACCGGAAACCTCGACTCCGGCCTTTCGTCACTCGCTCCTCTTATCGCCGGGGCATTCCCCGGCGGTGGCGACATCTCAGTGGACGGCAAAATCGTCAAGCGATCGAAGCACAGCTCGCGCAAGATGGTCGATGCTGGCGTCGCGTTCATTCCGCAAGACCGTCAAGGTCAGGGCCTAGCCACTCCTCTGACGGTCGAAGAGAACGTCACCCTGCCGCACCTTCGCACTCGTGGCAAGCCGTGGTGGACCGGCCGCACGTGGCAACGCAAGGAGACTGAGACGGTCCTTCGCGACTTCAACGTCATCCCACCCGACCGCAAGGCAGCAGTCTCGACCTTCAGTGGTGGAAACCAGCAGAAAGTTCTGATGGGCAAGTGGCTGCTCGGCAAGCCCGCCGTGCTCATCCTGGATGACCCCACCCAGGCTGTCGATGTTGGTGCTCGCTCCGCGGTGTTGAGTGCCGCGCGCAAGGCCGCTGTCGATGGCGCCGCGGTTGTGCTCTGTTCAGCCGAGGTCGACGACCTCGCTGCGGTATGCGACCGCGTGCACGTTCTCGAAAACGGAATTGTCGTTCGCACGCTGGCTCAGCCCATGACCGCTGAAGACATTCTTTCCGCCACCTACGCCAAAGCTAAAGGGACGTTCTAATGACTGACACCACAACGACAGAGATGAGCCGGGCTCGCAAGATTGGCCGCTCGGTACTGCGTCGATACAGCCTCATCATCATCTGGATTTTGATGATCATCGTCTTGATGGCCGTCGTCCCCGGGAACGTGAGCCCGCTTGCCGCACTCCGCGCAGTGCTCGGCCAGCAGACGCCACTCATCTTCTTGGGTCTCGGCGTGGTGATCACGATGGCGGTGGGAGAGTTTGACCTCTCATTCGCCGCAATCTTCGGAATCGCCGCAGTGGCCGTGCCTTCGTTTGTGGTCTTCTACGGATGGCCGTACCCCCTCGCTGTTCTGGCGGCAATCGCCATCGCGGTCATCTGCGGTCTCATCAACGCACTATTGGTCGTCAAAGTCGGCATCAACTCGGTGGTGGTCACGCTCGGTGTTGCCAGCGTGGCCGGAGGCATCGGCTACTGGCTCTCTAACGAGACCACGGTCAGCGGACTGGACCCCGCACTCTCGGTCATTGCCCTCGGACGCTTCCTCGGACTCCCCCTGATCTTCTGGTACGGAGTTGTGCTCGTTGCCATCGTCGCCTACATCATGAGCGGAACCCCGCTGGGTCGAAACATGTTGTTCGTCGGCTCGAACCGCGCGGTCGCCAGCCTCGCCGGTATCGCCGTTGACCGTGTTCGCATGGGTGCCTACCTCGCTTCGGCCGTGCTCGCCGGTCTCGCCGGTGTCGTGATTTCGGCTGGCCTGGGTGGTTTCAACCCGGGAACCGCGGCCGTGAACCTCATGCCCACCTTTGCCGCAGTGTTCCTCGGCACGGTGGCTGTCGTTCCTGGTCGGTTCAACCCGATCGGAATGCTCATCGCCGCGTACTTCCTCCTCACCGGCGTGTTTGGTCTTCAGTTGCTCGGCCTCAGTGGCTGGGTCACTCAAGTGTTCTACGGTGTCGCACTCGTCGCCGCAGTAACAGTGTCAACCCTGATCCAAAAGCGAATTAAGAGTTAGTCCTCGAAATCCGCACTCACCAAGAAAATGAAATGGAGTAACACATGAAGAAAAGCATGAAGGCTCTCGGTGGCATCGTCGCCATCGCGGGTGTCATCGCACTGTCCGCCTGTAGCGGCGGTGGCGGCGGAAGCAACACCGGTGGCGCAGTGACCCCTGAGGCCGCTGCTGCAGCCAAGGTCGTTGCAGCCGTGAGCTCGCCCGTCGACACCTTTACGGCGCCTGGCCCCGCCATCACCGGCGTGAGCAAGTTCGCCGGCAAGACGGTCTACTACATCCCAGCAACCCTCCAGGTTCCCCTGTTCAAGATTCAGGAGACCGGCCTCAAGGCTGCGTTTGGCGCTGTTGGTGCAAAGGTTCAGACCTGTGACGCCAAGTCGAACCCCCAGGACCTCGCTACCTGCCTCGGTCAGGCTGTTGACGCTAAGGCTGGCGCCGTCGTTATCGGTAGCCTCCCCGTCTCGATGGCTCCCACCGCATTCAAGGCTGTTACCGATGCCAACATCCCGCTGGTTGTGACCCTCGTCAGCGACGAGGCCATCCCCGGTGACGCTGCTGTTTACGCAGACCCCAAGAAGGTCGGTTACGTAACCCAGAACGGTATCGAGATTCAGGCATGGAACGCTAACGCGGTTATCGCCAACTCAAACGCTCAGGCTAACGTTCTCGCCGTCGAGGTCACCGACACCGAAGCCACCAAGCTGTGGACTGAGGTTGGAGCTCTTGGCACCTACGCCAAGGCTTGCCCCAAGTGCAAGGTTGAAAAGGTTGAGACCACCACCGGCACCATTGACAAGGTTGCAAGCCTCGTCAGCGCCAAGCTGGTTGCGAACCCCGACATCAAGTACATCCAGGTTCCGTTTGACGGTTTCGTTCAGCCGGTTACCCAGGGCATCCAGGCCGCTGGCCGCGATGACGTCAAGATCGTCAGTGGTGACGGTTACCTCGACGTTCTCCAGTCGATGAAGGCTAAGGGACCAGTCATTGCAGACACCGGATTCAACGTGTTCGCAACCGGTTGGTACGCAGCTGACCAGGTACTCCGCATCGCTACCGGTGCTGGTGCCGTGCAGAAGGAAGTTTTCCCCTTCCGTCGCATGTTCACCCCAGAGAACGTTGGATCGCTTGATCTGACTGCCGCTGGTCAGGCATCTGGTTCGTGGTACGGCAAGGCCGACTACATCGCTGGATTCGCCAAGCTCTGGGGCAAGTAACCCCTGATGCATGAATGATGTGGGCGCCGGTGAGAGTCATCTTGCCGGCGCCCATATCTTTCCCCCAATTTCCGCTTGGCATGGTGTTCACTGACTGAACACCCGCCGATTACCTCATAGGCTTGAACAATGGTTGGTCTTCGCACAGCTCAAAAAGAGATGACGCGCAGGCTCCTTCTCGAGAAGGGGCTCGAGCTCTTCAACGAGCAGGGCTATGCCGCCACCACGGTTGATGACATCGCCGCGGGCGTCGGCACGACCCGCACCACCTTCTACCTGCACTTCCCGTCAAAGGGCGACCTCGTTCGTTCGCTCGTCGAAACCGTGGATGAGATGCTCACGAGCATCGACGACCCTTCGCTGCCTGACGTGGTCGCATCGAACGACCCCAAACTCATTCGCGAGTTCCTGGGGCACAAGTTCGACCAGTGGCCCGACATCAAGCCCTACATTTTGGCCACTCACCAGGCCGCGGCCATCGAGCCCGACATACAGACCACGATCGACCAGTGGTTTGATCACGCGATTGACGATATGGCTCGAGGTCTCGACCAGGCCGGTCGCTTTGACAAGGGCACTCGTCGGGTGCGCTGCGCCCTCGCGTTTGGTGAGCTCGAGTTTCTTTCGCGTCGTTGGATGCGCCTCGGCTGGATGGTCGACCGCGACACCGCTCTCGACACCATGGTTGATTCCTGGTGTCACCTGCTCGTCGAGTAGGACTTCGCAAGAAAACTCTTGCCGTTTTCTTGTTTTCGTGAAATAGTTGGGGTACTGACTAATTTACCGAAAAGGTAAATCGAAAGGGAAGAACGATGAAGTTCCACACTGATGGTTTTGTCATTGGCGATCCGCTGATCAAGCCGGCGGATGCATCCGTTGCCACGCGCAGCAAGAGCCTGCCCGCCGAGGTCGATGTGCTCATCGCCGGCACGGGCCCTGCTGGCTTGTTGTTGGCCGCTCAACTTTCCGCGTTCCCGCACATCAACACGCGCATCCTGGAGGCCCGCAAAGGGCCGCTGCAGATTGGTCAGGCCGACGGTCTTTCGTGCAAGTCGGTCGAAACCTTCGAGGCCTTCGACTTCGCCGGGCGCATCGTGCAAGAGGCCTATTGGGTCAACGAGACCGTGTTCTGGCGCCCGGATGAGGCAAACCGATCCAACATCGTGCGCACCGGTCGCATCCAGGATGTCGAAGACAACCTCTCGGAGTTCCCTCACATCATCGTGAACCAGGCGCGCGTGCACGACTTCTTCTTGGAGTTCATGCAGAACTCGCCGAGCAAGCTCGAGCCCGACTACGGTCACGAGATTGTCAACGTTGAGGTCACTGGCGAGGGCACGCATCCGGTGACCGCCACCGTGCGTAAGAGCGATGGGTCCGAGATCAAGGTCAAGGCTAAGTACGTCGTCGGCACCGACGGAGCCAAGAGTGTGGTTCGTGAGTCGATCGGCCGCAAGCTCGAGGGCAAGTTCCAGAACCACCGCTGGGGAGTCGTCGATGTCTTGGCGAACACCACCTTCCCCGACTTCCGCCTCAAGGCTGCGATTCAGTCAGAGAACGGCTCGAACATCCTGCTCATTCCTCGCGAGGGCGGCAACCTCGTTCGCCTCTACGTCGACCTCGGAGATGTCGACCCCGAGAACCGCGAGAAGGGTCGAGACATCACCGTTGAGGAGGTGCTCGACATCGCCCGGCACGTTCTGCACCCGTACACGCTCGACGTCAAAGATGTGGCCTGGTTCTCGGTCTACGAGGTGGGCCACCGCGTCACCGACGGCTTTGATGATGTGCCGGAGGCCGAACGCGCCACACGCATGCCGCACGTGTTCATCGCGGGAGACGCGTGCCACACGCACAGTGCCAAGGCCGGTCAGGGCATGAATGTGTCGATGCAAGACACGTTCAACCTCGGTTGGAAGCTTGTCTCGGTGCTCGAGGGTCGCAGCAGCGAGCAGTTGCTGCACACGTACCACGGTGAGCGTCACCAGATTGCCCACGACCTGATCAACCTCGACAGTGCGTGGTCAAAGGTCATGGCTACGCCACCCAAAGATCCGAACCACCCCGAGCGTCCGGGCATCGACCCAGCCGAACTGCAGGCTGCGTTTATTCAGAACGGTCGGTTCACGGCTGGCATGGCAACCCAGTACCACCCGTCGGTTCTCACCGGCTCGGATGCTCATCAGGCTCTGGCCACCGGTTACCCGGTCGGACAGCGTTTTCACTCGGCTCCAGTCGTGCGTCTGGCTGACGCCAAGCCCCTCGAGCTCGGACACGTGGCCAAGGCAGATGCTCGCTGGCGCCTCTACGCGTTCGCCGACAAGGCTCAGGGCGGTCAGCTCGCACCAAACCTGCACAAGCTCGTCGAATTCCTCGACACCGACCCGACCTCACCGGTCAACCGCTTCACTCCCCAGGGTCGTGACCGCGACGGTGTCTTTGACCTGCGTGCCATCTTCCAGGAGTACCACCGCGACCTGCTCATCACGGACATGCCAGCGCTCCTGCGTCCCGCATCCGGCACATTCGGCCTGTACGACTACGAGAAGGTGTTCACCTCCGACCACAAGTTGGGCGTCGACATCTTTGATATTCGCGGCATCGACCGAACCAAGGGCGCCCTGGTTGTTGTGCGCCCCGACCAGTACGTTGCTCACGTGCTCCCACTGGATGCGCATGCCGAGCTCTCCGCATTCTTCGCCGGCTTCATGCTCGACCAGTGACGCCTAGGCTTGTGTCATGAGCGAAGAAACCCGTGAGCCGCACAAGCACACGGGTTTCTTGCTGCGACGGGCGCAACAGCGTCACGTGGCGACGTGGCAGTCGGTCATCGACGGTGAAACCACGAGCGTTCAATACGGCGTCTTGGCTGTGCTCGCACGCCGACCCGGCATTGCTCAAAAAGAGATTTGCGACGAGCTCGATTTAGATCGCTCGACCATCGCCGACGTGTGTTCGCGCATGGAAAAGAACGGCCTCGTGACTCGCACCTCAGCGGTTGAAGATCGGCGGCGAAACGTGCTCGAGCTCACCCCTGCCGGGCAGGACGAGCTCGCTCGCTTGCGCCCCCTCGTCGACAAGGTTCAGCAAGAAATGACGCAGGCGCTCAGCCCCGAAGAGCATGAGCGCCTGCGTGAATTGCTGACGAAGCTGGTGGCTACGCGCGAACCAGGCTTGTAACCGGCAGGTGATCGAGAGCCAGGCTCGAGTTGTTGATCTTGCGCACCGGGGTTCCGATGGTGAAGCTCTTGATGTGCTTGATCAGTGCCTCGAAGACGGCGAAGACCTCAAGACGAGCGAGACCCTGTCCAGCACAGGCGTGAACGCCGTATCCGAATGACAGGTGGTCCATCGGGTTGCGCTCGATGCGGAACTCGTTGGGGTTGTCGTAGTGGCGGGGGTCACGGTTGCCGGCACCGAAGAGCACAGCGATGTGAGCACCCTTGGGCACGAGAGCTCCGTCGATCTCGACGTCGCGCGTGGTGCGGCGACCCTGCGTGACCATGGCGGCATCCATGCGCAGCACCTCGTTGAAAGCGGCAGGAATCAGCGACGGGTCGTTGCGCAGTTTTGCGTACTCGTCGGGGTTCTCACCGAAGCGCTGAATGGCGTTACCGATCGCGGCAATGGTGGTGTCGAGGCCGGCAGCAACGTACTGGTGGATGATGTGGGGCGGGCTGTCGGCAGGAATCTCGCCGCGCTGGGCTGCGCTGAAGATGCCGTATCCGATGCTGCCCTCTTCGAGCGAGTCCTGGGTGATCTGCGAGGCCCATCCGTAGAGCTCGCCGGCCACAGGGAAGTTCATTCCGGTGCGGGCGTTCATCGGGCCGAGCACGTTGAACGCAGCCGAACCCCAGTTGAGGATGTTGTCGCGCACGTACTGGTCTTTGACGCCGATGAGGTCAACCACGATCTGCAGGGGGAGCTCGCGAGCGAGGTCCTCAACTGCGTCGAACGAACCCTTTTCGGCAAGTGCGGCGACGATTGCGTCGGCCTTCTGCTCGATGACATCCTTCATGCCACGGAGGGCACGCGGAGTGAGGTTCTCGGTGAGTGCCTGACGCAGAGTTTCGTGCAGGGGCGGGTCGGTTGCCAGCGTGGTGCCCTGAAGGGCGTCGTTCACGCCGTCGTTGAAACCGATGGCCTTCTCCGACGAGAAGGTCTCCCAGTCGCCAAGCGCTTCACGAATCTCTTCGTAGCGCGTGATGGCGTAGACGTCAGCCTGGGTGAGCTTGACGACCGCAGCCTGTTCGCGAAGTTTCTCGAACGTGGGGTACGGGTTGCTCAGGTTTTCATCAGACCAGAGGTCGATGTCGGATTCTGCCACGGTGTTGGCCATTGGATACCTCGCTGCTAAAAATCACGAGGCGCCTCATTGCGTCCTCGCATGTCCTCTAAGTCAACGACTTTCGCGCGGATAACACAAATGAATGTTGCGCATAGCCCTTATGCGTTAGGTGAATATTTGTCGTAGCGCTCTTGAAGCGGCGCCGCAGCCTCAAAGAGCAGATCGCGAAGCCACTGCTTGAAGGCGTCTTCGGCCAGCCAGGGGTTCCACACCAGGTCGACTCCGATGGTCTGGATGGGCACCGGAAATTCCCGGGTCGCAAAGGTGAGTTGGCCCGTGAACTCCTCGGTTGCCTGGAGTCGGTGGAAGGCGATGCCCACTCCCTGAGCCACGAAGTGTGGGACGAGCATGTAGTCGGTCAGGCGCACGGCAACTCGGTAGGGGATGTGTGCCTCTTCGAGCGCGATGTACGGGCGAGGACGACGAACGGGGTCTTCAAAGACAATGTGGGGCTCGGTCTCGATCAGGTCGATTGCCGAGCGATCCTTGGCGACTTCGGGTGTTGCAATCACGAGCCATCGATCATCAAAGAGGCGCTCGCGGGCGTGCGGTGCGGGAAGAGTTTCTGAGATGAGAATGCCGTCCACGCCGTCATCCGTGAACACCGTCGGGGCAGTCATGTTGCCGGTCTTGATGCGCAGGGACATGTGAGGCGCGCGCTCGGCAAGAAGGCGCGACAAGCGTCCAACCAGAATGAACGCGGTGCTCGTGGTCATCGCCAAGGTGATGGTGCGCTTGTCGGTTTCGGGGGTGAAACCCGATGACCCAACCAGTGACGCCGCCTGGTGAAGCGCTTGCTTGAGAGGGGTAATCAGCTCGACCGCGCGCGGAGTGAGCTCCATGCCGGAGTTCTGGCGCACCAACAGCTCGTCGCCCAGAAGCGAGCGAATCTTCTTGAGGGCGTGGCTCATCGCCGGCTGCGACAGTCCCACGCGATCGGCGGCACGACTGACTGAGCGCTCCTCGAGCAGGGCCATCAGAGGAACAAGCAGGTTGAGGTTCACCGACGCCAGCTGGCTCAGGATGCTCTCATTCGGTGAAGTCTGAACCGAGTTGTCGGCGTTCACTACCAGGTCACCCTCAGCTCGCTGAGCTCCTGGCCCACGCTGTACTGCTGGCCGAGCAACATGCGTCCGGCTGCAGCCAGCGCGGTGGCTGCAGTGAGAGCGGGAGCGGGGCTCGTGACGGTCAGGGTTGCGAAGGTCTCAAACCGCTCGGCGCTGATGACGCTGTTGGTGCGGGTTTCAATGTCTCCGGCACCACCGGCAATGGTGAGCCGTGGATCGTGAATCTCGACGCGCATGGCACCCCAGTGTCCCGTGAGCACGATAGATCCGCGAAACTGCAGAACACCTTCACCGGTCGCCTCATCGAAGTTCGACGTCGTCTCGTCGAAGGTGAAGGTGAAGTCGTTGCCTTCACGCGAGGCACCTGCCGTTGTGTCGATCGCGCCGTCCTCGAGGCGTTCGATGTAGGCAAGCAAGCTTTCCTTGATGCCCCAGGAGAGGGTGGGTGTGCCAGACATAACCGGTCCAATCTTTCGAGCCACAGTGCTCGGTGCTACGAACTCTGACGCACATCGCAGTATCTGTCAAATGAATACTGATAATGAAATCCATTCATTTGACGAACCTTGCGGCAGGGGTGATACTTCAAGTAGTCCGAGCCGCAATGGTGCGACTCGGTCCTCAAACTTCGGAGGCACAAATGAAAATCATCCTCGACGGTCCTCGTTGCGAAGGTCACGGCCTGTGCGAAGAGGTGGCACCCACGTTGATGCACCTTGATGACGCTGGCGAGCTCATCCTCGATGTGGTCGATGTTGACGACTCGAACATTGACGCCGCCAAAGCAGCCGTGCGCGTGTGCCCGGTTGCAGCCTTGAAGCTGCAGTAATTCAGTGACCATGCAACGCATCGTCGTTGTAGGGAACGGAATCGCCGGCCTCACCGTGTCAGATGCATTGCGTGATCTCGGATTCACGGGTGAACTGATTGTTGTGGGCCAGGAGGTTCACCATCCCTACAGTCGACCTGCCCTGTCGAAGTCGGCCCTGACCGAAGTCGGCGAGATTACCGCTCACCTTTTGCCAGAGCCCGAGCACAACGCCATCGAAATTCTTGGCGTGAGCGCATCCGGTCTCTCACTCGACGACCAGACCGTGACACTCGACAACGGTGACAAGCTCAGCTACGACGGACTTGTTATTGCATCCGGGATTCGTCCACGCAAGATTCGTGAAGACCTCGATCTCGAGATGACCTTTCGAACGGTCGAGGATGCCGCACGCCTTCGCGACGAACTCGCGAGCAAGCCACGCGTTGTGGTGATCGGTGCCGGTGTCTTAGGCATGGAAATTGCGTCGAGCTGCGCCGCGGCCGGCAGCGAGGTCACCGTGGTCTCGCGCCGCAAGCCGCTGGTTGCGTTTATGGGTGACTACCTCGCAGACATTTTCACCGCAGCTGCCCAAGCCGCTGGAGTCACGATCGTTTCGCCCTTCGCGGTGGATGTTCGCGACGCCGGTTCGGCGCGCGAAGTCGTGCTCGATGACGGCCGGGTGCTTGAAGCCGACCTGGTGATCACGGCCGTAGGCGATGTGCCGAACACCGAGTGGCTCGCGGATTCAGGATTGCTCTCGGAAGGCGAACTCAAGGTTGACAGTCGTGGACGCTTGCGTGACAACATCGTCGCGGCCGGAGATGTCGCCGCAATCCCGACCGAGCAGGGTTATCGTCGCGTTCCCTTGTGGACCAGTGCCATCGAGCAAGCCAAGGTGGCTGCAGCTGCCCTGTTGCAGGGCGACCAGGCCCCTGAGCTGTCGTTCCAGGAATATCTGTGGACCGACCAATTCGGCTTGAGCATGAAGGCCTGTGGCAACCTGCCCGTCGAAGGTGACCCTGAATATATCGAGGGCGTGCCCGGCGTCGAGCCTGCTCTGCTTCGTTGGCAAAATGCGGATGGCACCGGCACGGCTGTCTCGCTGAACTACCGCATCCCGGTTCCCAAGCTTCGCGCCCTCAGTCGACAGGCGCCCACTCCGGCCTAGGTGCCGGGCCTGCTCGGTATTAGGGGCAGACTCCTGCGCTCGGGATAATGGAAGCCACCGCGCTCTACGCGAAATGAAACGGCACTAACTCCATGGCATCCCGAGAACTCGACCACGCATCTGGCGTACCGCTGTACCGCCAGATCATGGCGATTTTGCGCGCCGAGATTGCCGAAGGATCGGTTGACACCAACGAACCGATGACCGAAGAGAAGCTCATCGCGCGCTTTGGAGTTAGTCGTGCGCCCATTCGCCAGGCGCTCAAGGAGCTGACCCTCGAGGGTTTTGTTTATCGTAAGCAGGGTAAGGGCACCTTCCCTGTCAGTGGCGTGCGCGTCGATCGTCCGGCCGACCTCAAGAGCGGCGACCTCTATCGTTATCTCGCCGACCGTGGTCTACATCCCACGTCGAAGGTCTCTGGCATTGAGCGGGTCGTTCCCCCGGCGACGGTTCAGGCTCGACTCGGACTGGCCGATGGCGAAGAGTTACTGCACTTCACTCGATTGATCTCGGTGGATGATGAGCCGTTCGCCGAGAATGACATCTTCATTCGCTCTCCCGAAGGCTTTGCTCCTGCTGAGGCCGACCTTGATGGAGGCGGATCTGCACTTGCCCTGCTCGAGCGCAACTATGGCATCACGCTCGACCATGCCGAGCACGAAGCCTGGGCGACGGCAGCAACACCCGAGCAGGCAGCCGTGTTGGGTGGCGTCGCGGGTGGCCCACTGCTCGTGATCGACACCGTCTTTTATGCCACGGGAGGCGTCGCTATCGGCTGGCGGTCGGCTGTTCACCGACCCGAAGAGTTCAAGTTCCACTTCGTCACCAATACCTAGGCCAGGCTCGAACAGGTCAAAAACCCCAGTGTTTACTGGGGTTTTTCGTCGTTATGTTGGTCGGAATGCTGGCTGAAAATACTTAGTGTAAATAAACACGACATCGTGTAAAGTGAACTTCGTCCGATGTCGTACACGAGTGCGACTGTCGGAGGAAGGCATGTCAATGACAGACGCACAGGTTCCCAGCAACGACGCTGTGAATACGGTTCTCGGCCCCATCTCGGCCGATGAGCTCGGAGTAGTAGCAATTCACGAGGCACTGCTTTCCGTAGTGCCGGGTGCTCAGTTTGCTTACGACATCACAATCGACCGCTCTGAGGTTTTCGAAACCTTGGCCGCCAAGCTTCGAGCATTCCGAGAGGCTGGTGGTGGCACCATCGTCGACAGCACGGGAATGTTCCACGGTCGCGACGTGCGTCTGTATGAAGCTCTGTCGAAGGCAACGGGCGTCAACATCATCGCGTCGACAGGCCTGGGCCCCGAGGAATTCATGGGTGGCTACTTCCTGACTCCGCAGACGAACCCACCCACTCCCTGGCCAGCCGAAAAGTTTGAAGACCTCTTCGCCAAAGAGGTCACCGAGGGGATGGTCGTTCCTCGCGTCGAGCGTCGTGCCGCTTCCGGCCTCATCACCGCGGTGGCCGACCGCGAAGGTATCACGCCCACCGAGTTGAGCCTGTTCAAGGGATCTGCTCGCGCCGCCTCCGCCACGGGCATCCCACTTTCAATTCGCTTTGGTGCCGATGCGCTTGCCGAGCTCGAAGCCGTTCTTGAAGAAGGCATCGCGGCGGATCGCGTGATTGTGTCGGGTCTTGACCGTGCGGATGTCGCCGGGGTTGCACTTAAGGTTGCCGCCCGTGGTGCCGTGGTCGGTATTGACCACGTCGGCCAAAACGGTGGCGACTTCATCGATGACGCCGCTCGTGCCGATCTGGTTGTTGAACTGATCGCTGCCGGCTTCGCCCGTCAGATTGTTCTCTCAAGCAATGCGACCGGAGTAGCTAAGGGCTTGGCCCCGGTTGATGTTCCGTTCGGCTTCGTGCTCACCGACTTCGCGCCGCGGTTGCGCGCGAAGGGTGTCAGCGATGAAGACATCACTCAAATCCTCGTGGAGAACCCACGCACCCTCTTGACCGTTCGTCCGGCTGCAGCCGGCGCGGCGAAAGCATAGGCAGGAGCACCGATGTCACAGGTAAACACGATTCTCGGAACCATCTCGGCCGAAGAACTCGGCCTCGTCGCCATCCACGAGCACATTGGCTATGGCATGCCCGGCAGTGAACTCGACTCGAAGTGGTGGAAGACCCCCGAGCAGGCCTACGAAGAAACGGTGCCCAAGCTGCGTCGTTTTCACGAGCTCGGCGGTGGCACTTTCGTCGACGCAACGGGCATCTGCAACGGCCGTGACATCGACTACTACAAGTCGCTCTCGGCCAAGACGGGTGTGCACATCGTGGCCAGCACCGGTTTCGTCGGTGGGGACACGGCTCTTGTTCACTTCTCGCGCGCCAGCGTTGAGTACCTGACCGAGCAGTTCATCCACGAAATCACTGTCGGGATCGGTAACACCGGCGGCAAGGCCGGAATCATCAAGGTGGGTGTGAGCCGCGGTGGTCGCATGACTGACCTCGACAAGCGCATCTACCGCGCTGCCGCACGCGCCGCCGTGAAGACGGGCGTGCCTATCCTCACCCACCTCGCCATCGATGCCGAACCCGCCATCGAGATCTTCAGCAGCGAAGGCCTGCCGCTCGACCGCGTGCTTTTCGGTCACGTTGACGACGGCGTGAATGCCGACAAGACGCGTGACGTGTGGATTGCTCAGCAGGGCGGCCGCATCGGCTTCGACACGTTTGGCTACGAAACCGAGCTGCCCGATCCTCCCTTCTGGGCTCGTCCTCGCAAGGAGCGCCTCGACCACTTCTTGCGCTTCATCGGTGAAGGATTCCTTGACCAGGTGTTGGCCTCGGCCGACGCTAACTGCAGCCCTCTCGGCTGGCCTGGCGTCAAGGGGCACACCGTCAACTACATCTTCGAAACCCTCATTCCTGACCTCAAGAACGCAGGTTTCGACCAAGCCAAGATTGACAAGATTTTCGTCGAAAACCCGGCGGACTTCCTGACTCTCAAGAAGTAAGAAAACACACCACACAAAATTGCGGCGCAATGATGCGCCACCCACGAAAGGGAAAGAAATGAACAAGGAAGAACTCAAGAAGATTCGCGTCGCCATCGTCGGTGGTGGATACGGTGGAGCCGCTGCCGCCCTCGCGCTGGGCAAGCTCGGCCTCGACGTCAAGGTGTACGAACAGGCAGAGGGAATCACCGAGGTCGGTGCCGGAATCGGTCTGCGCCCCTCGACGGTTCAGTTCTTCCGCGACTACGACGCGTTCGACGCCATCGCCGCGGTGAGCTCACCGAGCAACCAATTCCAGATCATGAACGAAAAGGGTGACCTCATCTTCAAAGAGGAGTGGCCTGAGATCAACGACTTCCCCCAGCCCAACCACACGCGCATGATTCACCGTGCCGACTTCATCGATGCCCTGCGCAACGTGCTTCCTGAGGGCGTTCTCGTTCTCGGTCACAAGCTCAAGGACATCGTCGACAACGGTGACTCGGCAACCCTGACCTTCGAAAATGGCAACACCGTAACTGCCGACCTCGTCATCGGTGCCGACGGCATCCGCTCGGTTGTGCGCAACAAGTTGTTCTCGCAGAAGCCTCCGGTGTTCGCACGCACGCACGCCTACCGCGTCGTGATCGATGCGGCCGACGCTGAAGGCATGCTCGTTGATGGTGACCTGCGTCTCTACATGAACGAGAAGGGCACGATGATCTACTTCCTGCCGTTGCTGCACCGCAACCAGGTGTCGTTCGACATCACCGTTCTTTCCGACGACGACGCCTGGTCGCCCGCAATCACCACCGACTACCTGCTGCGCAAGCTGGAGGGCTTCGACGAGCGCCTGGTCAACATCACGCGCAACCTCGACCTCAGCCAGGTCAACAGCCGTTCGGGTTACGACATCGACTCGGTCGACAACTGGCACACCGACTCGGTTGCCATTCTTGGTGACGCCGCTCACGCCATGCTCTGGCACCAGGGTCAGGGTGCCAACACGGCCGTGATGGATGCCGGCGGCCTCGCTGACGCTCTGCTCGCCGGTGACTCGGTGGCTGATGCCCTGCGCATCTACCAGGAGACCCGCAAGCCCGTCACCGACGAGCTGCAGGCGATTTCGCGTCAGTCGTGGGACCCCGACGCTATCGAGACGGCGTTCCCGGGCCAGCAGTCGCAGCGCTAAGCGCATACACGACTATGCCTGTCCACCCCCAGATCGCGGCGTTTCTCGCCACGCTGCCACCGTCCGACGGGAGCACTCCCGACGTGGCCGGTTGGCGTGCGAATGGTGAGGCGCACCTGCCGCCACTCGAAGACCGCCCGCCCGTGCACATCGTCGAGGACGTCACCGCAAAGACGTCGGTCGGCGATGTGCCGGTACGGGTTTACACCCCCGCCGACGCAGATGCCTATGGCGTTCTCGTCTACTTTCATGGGGGTGCCTTCTTCTCGGGCAGTCTTGAAACTCACGATGTGATCGCTCGTTCGCTGGCGAACGCATCCGGGTACAAGGTGATTTCAGTGGGCTATCGGTTGGCGCCCGAGGCGGCGTACCCCGCCGGCCTTGACGACTCTTACGCGGTCGTTCGCTGGGTAGCCGATCACGCAAACGAGCTGAAGTGGGACGGAAAGCGCTTGGCCGTTGCCGGCGACAGCTCGGGTGGAACGTTCGTTGCAGCGGTCACCGCGAAAGCGCATGACGACGGCTTCGACAAGATCACGCAGCAAGTGCTTCTCTACCCGTCGGTCGACCTCGACTTTGACGTTGAGCGCTACGCATCACTCACTGAGAATGCGGTCGGCAAGGGACTTGAGACCGTTGCCCTCAAGCCGCACAACTCGTTCTATGTGAACAGCGGAGCGAATCCTGCCGACCCCCTCGTCTCGCCGATCAAGCGTGAAGACCTCTCGGGGCTTCCGGCGGCGCTGGTGATCACGGCCGAGTACGACCCACTTCGTGACGAGGGCGAGGCCTACGCCAAGCGTCTGTCTGAGGCCGGTGTTCCGGTCAAGACCAAGCGTTATGAAGGTGCCACGCACGGCTTCGTGCAGTACTTCGGATGGCTGCCCGAGTATTCGGGGGTTTTCGCCGAGGTCGCTGACTTCCTCGACTAAAGCCGCTTAGCGGCTATTACTCGCCTTTACTGGGCGGCTTCGAACGCGGCTCGGTAACCGTGAAGCGTTGTGAAGAACGGCGATGGCTCGAGAGTCGGGTCTCCGGTGTATCCGAGTTCGGATGCGGCCGCCGCGAACGGTGAGTACAGGTCGTCAGTTTTTGTCAGACCCGCAGTGAGTGCGTGCTGTGCTGCCGCGGCAACCTTCGACTCGATCTCGATGCTCTCGTTGATGGCTCGGCTCGCGGCGGCGGCGTCAAGCTCAACGCCGTAGGACTCGCCATCGGCGCCGCGGTAGGGGTGGCCCAGGAACAAGCGGTTGGGCTTCACCTCGTCACGCAGGTACTCGAGGCTGGATCGGTAGGCGGCCGGGTCTTCGTACCCCGGGAAGAAGTTTGCGGCCCCGTGAATCTGCACCGCATCGCCGACGAACACATCGTTCTGCCCATCGATGACATAGGCAACGGAGCCGGCGGTGTGGCCAGGAATCGAGTGCACCGAGACGGTGACATCGCCGCCGAGCGAAATCTTCTCGCCCCCGTGCACGAGCATCGTGGGCTCGAGTTCGCCCGAGATGGCCTGGTTGGCCGCTGCAGTTTGGTGGGCGATGGCGTCCGGGTTGTCGAGGTACTGCTGGCGCACGGCCTTGTAGAGGTCGACGTGGGCCTGGCGTGAACGCAGCAGGTGAGCATCCGCCTCATGCAGGACGACCTGCGCCTTGCCGCCGGTCAGCTCCCACAGAGCTTTGGCACCACCGAGGTGGTCGATGTGTCCGTGCGTGAGCAGAATCCACTTCACGTCTTCGATGCGCCGACCGATCGCTTCGAGCGCCGGCGCCATGCCCTCAGCGGGGGAGGTGGTGATGCCGGTGTCGATGATCGCCGGCTCGGGGCTGTCGATGAAATAGCTGTACAGACCGAAGCGCCCCCACGGGGAAACCAGGGGGTAAACGTCTACGTTGCTGGTCATTTTTTCTCCCGGGGGCTGGTCTTTTTCGACTTTAGTATAATAATATGTGGATTACGACTTTTTGAGAAGGGGTCCATCCATCATGGTTGAGTTTCGCACGTGGAACGCTGGCGCAGAACCCATTGTCATCGGCAAAGACTTTCGGGTTCCGATGCGCGACGGCGTCGAGCTCGCAGCCGATATCTATCACGGCCCCGAAGACAAGCCCCGCCCCGCGCTCGTCGCGCTGAGCCCCTACGGCAAAGAACTCCAGGCGCTCGCCCTGACCATGCCTCCGCAGCGCCGCCCCAGCCCCATGTGGGATGGCTGCATCGAAGCTGGTGACATTGCGCGCGTTGTCGGTGAGGGCTATGTGCACGTGATCGGTGACCTGCGTGGCTCGGGTGCATCCGACGGTGAGCACATCGGAAACTACAACGCCGGTGGCGTCTCGCTCGGTCAAGACGCCTACGACTTCATCGAGTGGGTAGCTGCCCAGCCCTGGTGTGACGGAAACGTTGGCATGATCGGCATCTCGTACTTTGGCTCAATGCAGGTTCTCGCTGCAGCCGAGCGTCCGCCGCACCTCAAGGCCATCTTCGTCAGTGGTGGTCACTTCGACTTCTATGAGACGACCTACCACGGTGGTGTGATGTGGTTCATGCCTCGTGCTGCCCGTGAGGGTCGCGGAGGAGACTCGGGTTGGGCATTCACCGACCGGGTTAAGTCGCGCATGCTCGAGAAGTACTCGCCCGAAGAGATTGCCGAAAAGGTTGCCAAGCGTTTGGCCGACCCCGACATTCAGGCGTGGCCCAACCTCGTGCACACCCTGCACTATCCCAAGAACCACGAAGCCTGGTTCGACATCATCATGAACGAGCTCGACTCCGAGTGGTATGAAGAGCGCAACCCGGTGAACCTCGCGCGCAACATTGACATCCCCGTCTATCTGCAGATCGACCAGGGCCGCGGCTGGACGATGGACGGCACGATCGAGCTCTTCGAGACGCTCAAGGGCCCGAAGAAGCTGGACATCGGGCCGTACCCGCCCATGCAGTCGCGCCCGTTCATCGAAGAGCACGACAAGATGTTCCGCTGGTACGACTACTGGATCA
>CAZPVE010000006.1:0-19620 GCA_964589925.1 uncultured Aurantimicrobium sp.
AACCTCGAGTAAAGGCTCGTCTACCTCAACGCGGTCACCGACCTGCTTGAGCCAGCGGGTGACGGTTCCTTCGGTGACGCTCTCGCCGAGCGCGGGAAGGCTTACGGATTCACTCATGAACCTAATACTCCTTGGATGGGAAAACAGTTAGTAGTTTAGTGCGCTTGCACGGTTGTCTAGAGCGTGTGCAGCGGCTTGCCGGCCAGGTACAGGAATGCTTCGCCCAGCGACTCGTTCTGAGTCGGGTGAGCGTGAATCAGGGGAGCGATGTCCTCGGGCTGAGCCTCCCAGTTCACGATGAGCTGAGCTTCTCCGACGAGCTCGCCAACGCGCGCACCAATCATGTGAACGCCGACGACGGGGCCGTCAATAACACGCACGGCCTTGACGATTCCGGCGGTGCCGAGGATCTCACTCTTACCGTTTCCGGCAAGGTTGTACTCGTATGCCTGAACCTTGTCAGCGCCGTAGAGTTCCACGGCCTTGGCCTCGCTGAGGCCCACCGAAGCGATCTCAGGCTCGCAGTAGGTCACCTTGGGGATGTTGACATCCTCGATGATGATCGGGTTGAGACCAGCGAGTTCTTCTGCAACGAAGATGCCCTGCTGGTATCCGCGGTGGGCAAGCTGGAGGCCGGGAACGATGTCACCCACGGCGTAGACACCAGGGATGTTGGTCTGGAGGCGCTCATTAGTGATCACGTAGCCGCGATCCATCGTGATACCCAGCTCTTCGTAGCCACAGTTTGCGGTCGCGGGGCCACGACCCACGGCAACGAGAAGGATGTCGGCTTCGACCGTTGAGCCATCTTCGAGCGAGACGACAACGCCAGCGTCGCTCTGGGTCACACCCGAGAAGCGAACGCCAACCTTGAAGTCGATGCCGCGCTTGCGGAAAGCGCGCTCGAGGTTCTTGGAGATGGTCTCTTCCTCGTTGGGGACCAAGTGAGGCAGACCCTCAATGATAGTGACTTCAGAGCCAAAGGAGCGCCATACGCTTGCGAACTCGACACCGATCACGCCACCGCCGAGGATGGCGACACGCTGGGGGACCCAGTCCATCTGGAGGGCGGTCTCCGAGGTGATGACGCGGCCGCCAATTTCGAGGCCGGGAAGCGACTTTGAGTACGAGCCGGTTGCCAGAACGATGTTCTTGCCGATGATGGTGTCAGCACCTACCTGGACAGTCGTGGGGGAGGTGATGCGACCTTCGCCCTCAATGGTGGTAACACCGCGAGCCTTGATGAGGCCCTGCAGTCCCTTGAACTTCTTGGTGACGATGTTGTCGCGGTAAGCGTTCACACCGTTCATGTCGATGCCCGAAAGCTGAGCGACGATGCCGTACTCCGCAGCTTCGCGGGACACATCGGCAACCTCAGCTGCGTGCAGAAGGGCCTTAGTGGGGATACATCCACGGTGGAGGCAGGTGCCACCGACCTTGTCCTTTTCGATGAGGGCAACATTCATGCCCAACTCGCTCGCGCGAATGGCAGCTGCGTAGCCGCCGCTTCCGCCACCAAGAACAACAAGGTCAAAGGTCAGTTCAGCCACGGCTTAGGTACTCCTCAGAATGGGGTTGTTAAATAACCAGCGCGTCCAAAACCCTACTACGGTCTAGGCGCTGGCACGTAGGTAGTCGATGAGCGCGCGAACCGTGACTCCCGTGGGGCCGCCGGCCGTGAACCCGTATGCGGGCCCCGAGTTGTCAGCGGTTCCCGCGATGTCCAGGTGAATCCAGGGAATAGGCGCCTTTTCATCGGAATTGCGCTGTGTACCAACGAATTCGGAGAGAAAAACGGCGGCCAACAGCATTCCTGCCACAGTGTTACCTGGTTTGCCGTTGATGAGATCTGCGACGTCTGAGTTGAGCAGTGCACGGAGCTCGTCGGGCATCGGCATGCGCCAGAACGCTTCACCGCTAAGGGCGGCTGTTTCCACGAGTCGGGAGACCTCGTCTGTGTTGCCCATGGCTCCGACAGTTCGGGTTCCGAGCGCACCACGAGAGGCTCCCGTAAGAGTGGCGATATCGATGATGACGTCAGGGTGTTCCTCGCTGGCAACGCTCAAGCCATCGGCGAGCACCAGGCGACCTTCGGCATCCGTGTTCAAAACCTCGACGGTCTTGCCATTTCGAATCCGCAGAACGTCGTTGGGCTTCGTTGCAGAGCCCGAGGGCATGTTCTCTGCGATGCAGAGCCAGGCGGTGACGTGCACGGGGAGGTTGAGTGCGGCGGCGGCCCGAAGCACCGCGAGTGCTGTGGCTGCTCCCGTCATGTCGTACTTCATGCCGACCATGCCCCCGCCGGACTTGAGGGTGAGTCCGCCGGTGTCGAAGGTGATGCCCTTGCCCACGAGGCTGATGTGGTTCACTGCCCCCTGGGGTGAGTAATCGAGCTTGACGAGTCGGGGAGGGTTGACCGAGCCTCGACCGACACCGAGGATGCCACCGAATCCATCTCGCTCGAGGGCATCGACGTCCCAAACCGTGGTGTGCACGTCGAGGCCAGTTACGGCTGCCACGGCCTCATCGGCAAGAAGTGATGGCGTCAAATCGCTCGGAGGCGTGTTGACGAGATCCTTGACGAGGGCGACTGCGGCGGCCTTTTCGCGGACGGTCGCGACGACATCGTCTCCCACCGATTTGTCGGTGCGCACAAGCACACTCGCAAGACGTGAAGGAGTGGTCACCTTGCTCTTGTAGCGAGTGAACGAATAGGCGCCGAGCAATGCACCCTCGGCGATTGCAGCAGCTTCTTCGGGGCTAGCAACAGGGATGTGGAACTCGATAGCGGTCGTCTCGGCCAGTTTTCGAGCGGCAGCACCTGCGGCCAGACGAAGCGTGTGCGCTGTTACCTGCCCGGATCCCAGTCCAAGCAGGGTGACGGTGCGCTCGGGGTTGGACGGGTCAACAATCTTGGTAATCGATTCCAGCGCGGTTGGCGCATCCAGCTTGGCGGCAACGGGGAGCAGGTGTTCAAAGCCCGGTAGAGCCACGAGCTCGAGCGCGTCTGCGTTTTTGACGATTCCGACGATAGAAATCGCCTCGGGGGTGTGACCGGATACTGGCAAGAAGCTGAACGATGGAATACTCACGCACCAACCCTAGACGCGCGAACGTAAACTAGTGCTGTGACAGACCCAGGTGCGCTTCTCGAGTTCCTCGTCGATGACGGGGAACTGCCGCGTGGCATTCCCATGGTGGCGGGACTCACCGGATTTATGGATAGCGGTTCGGCGGTGTCGCAGTTCACGGAATATCTGATGGGCGCCCTCGAGTCGAAGGTCGTTGTGGAGTTTGATGTCGACTCTTTGTTGGATTACCGCGCTCGCCGCCCCACAATGTTCTTCGATCAGGATCACTTCACTGGCTATGAGTCGCCGCGGTTGAACATCCGCCTGATGCGGGACGATCTCGATCAGCCGTTCTATCTGCTGACCGGTTTCGAGCCCGACTATCGCTGGGAGGCCTTTTCGGCCGCGCTTCGTTCGTTCATCGAAGAATTCGAGGTCAGCGATTTCGTCTGGGTTCACGCAATTCCCATGCCAGCTCCGCACTCGAGGCCTATTGGCGTGACCGTCAGTGGAAACCGGCACGACCTGATCGAGTCGCTGTCGGTTTGGCGACCGAACACCCAGGTTCCCGGCAACGCCTTGCACATGGTCGAGTACCACTTGCAGCAGGCGGGAAACTCTGTGGTGGGATTCGTGGTACTCGTTCCCCATTACTTGGCCGAGTCGGAATACCCAACTGCGGCACTCGTCTCGCTCCAAAGCATTACGGCGGCTACGGGTCTGATTTTCCCGACCGATCGCTTGCGCGACGAGGGGCGAGCATTCGACGCCAAGATTCGCGAGCAGGTGGAAAGCAACGACGAACTTGCCGGGCTGGTTGAGAAGCTTGAAAACACCTATGACATGTACATGAAAGAGCAGAAGATTCGCTCGCCGTTCATGGACGCCGAAGGGGACCTCCCCACGGCGGATCACATTGCTGCCGAACTCGAGGGCTTCCTCGCCATGCAGCGTCGCCGCGACGACGACATCGTTTAGTCACGTCGCCTGAGCGTGTGTCAGGCGGGACCGTCTGAGCGTGTAACAATAGAAGCCAGGCCCATCATGTTCTGTTCTTCAGGACTTGACATGGGTCCTCATTGTGGGCGCGGCACCTTCACACCAGGTTCGCGAACGTTGAAGTAGGGAAGTACATGGCACTCTTCGGTCGTCGCAAGAAGGTAGACGCAACTCCCGCGCCAGAAGTTGCTGAGTCCAAACCGTCTGCCAAGACGCCTGCCGCCAAAGCACCCGCCGCCAAGGCTCCGAGTACCAAGGCTTCGAGCACCAATACCGCAGCAGCTTCCAAGGAACCAGTGACCCGTTCAAGCGCTAAGCCGACAACCAAGACTTCTTCTCCCGCGAAGGCTTCTGCAGCCAAGTCGGCGGCCGCCAAGCCTGCCGCTAAAGTCGCTGCAACTAAAGCTCCTGCTGCTAAGGCCGCTGCCGTGAAGGCTCCTGCGGCCAAGGCGCCCGCTGCTAAGGCCCCTGCGGCTAAGGCGCCCGCTGCCAAAGCTCCTGCTGCAAAGGCCGCTGCCGTGAAGGCTCCTGCTAAGGCTCCGGCCAAGGCAGCCGCTGCTAAGCCTGCTGCAAAAGCTCCTGCTGCAAAAGCTCCTGCTGCTAAAGCTCCTGCTAAGGCTCCCGTTGCCAAAGCTCCCGCCAAGGCACCCGCGACTAAGCCTGCGGCCAAAGCCCCTGCAGCCAAGGCGGCTCCAGCAGTCGCCACCCCTGCGGAGAAGGCTCCCGCAACCAAGGCCCCTCGCGCCACCAAGGCCGCCAAGGCAATTGATCCCGAACTCGAAATTGATGGAGACGAAGAAGCTCTCGACCTCGTCGATGAGGATGTCGAAGTTGATGTCGTCGAGGTTGTCGTAGCTGAGGTCGATGTTGAAGCAGATACTGACGCCGACATTGACGAGGATGAGGATAAGAAAAAGCCTCTCTCGACACTCGATGCAGACGAGCCGCTTCCGACCGGCGCTATCGTGCTTTCGGCTTCCGATGACGAGGATGACATCCCCGTTATTTCGACCGCCATCACCGGCGCAACTGCTGACCCGGTTAAGGATTACCTGAAGCAAATCGGTAAAGTCCCACTGCTCAACGCCGTTGAAGAAGTTGACCTTGCGCTGCGCATCGAAGCCGGTCTTTTTGCCGAAGACAAGCTCGCGAACACGCCCAAGATTGACAAGCAGCTCAAGCGTGAGCTCATGTGGGTGGCCAAAGATGGTCAGCGTGCAAAGAGTCATCTGCTCGGCGCTAACCTCCGTCTCGTCGTTTCGCTGGCAAAGCGTTACACCGGTCGCGGCATGCAGTTCCTTGACCTCATCCAAGAAGGAAACCTCGGCCTCATTCGTGCCGTAGAGAAGTTCGACTACACCAAGGGCTTCAAGTTCTCCACATACGCAACGTGGTGGATTCGCCAGGCGATCACTCGCGCCATGGCTGACCAGGCCCGCACCATCCGCATCCCCGTGCACATGGTTGAGGTCATCAACAAGCTCGCTCGTGTTCAGCGTCAGATGCTTCAAGACCTGGGTCGCGAACCTACGCCTGAAGAGCTCTCGCGTGAGCTCGATATGACACCTGAAAAGGTTGTTGAAGTTCAGAAGTATGGTCGCGAGCCGATTTCGCTCCACACTCCTCTTGGTGAAGACGGCGACAGTGAGTTCGGTGACCTCATCGAAGACACCGAGGCCGTCGTTCCCGCTGACGCGGTGGGCTTCACCATGCTCCAGAAGCAGCTGGAGTCACTCCTCGATTCGCTTTCCGAGCGTGAGGCAGGCGTGATTCGGATGCGCTTCGGCCTGGGCGACGGCATCCCCAAGACGCTTGACCAGATTGGTGACACGTTCGGGGTAACTCGCGAGCGCATCCGCCAGATTGAGTCGAAGACCATGGCCAAGCTTCGTCACCCGTCGCGGTCGCAGTCGCTGCGCGACTACCTCGAGTAAAAATCGAGCCTGTCGTGCGTCAAGCGGTCGCAGTCCTTGTTGGAAAGCTCGTTCTCTTCCTCACCAAGCTGAGGGGCGGAGGGTCGGCCTTTCCCGGCCTTGTGTCGCTCAAGATTGCGCCGCGCCTTCTGACGAAGGCCTTCTCTCGAGTACCTGAAGGTGTCGTCTTCGTTTTGGGCTCGAACGGCAAGTCGACCACGACTCACATGGTCAGCGAACTTCTGCGCGCTCACGGTCTCAACGTGTTCACTAACCCAACGGGGGCCAACCTCCCTCAGGGCGTGGCTTCATCTCTCTTGCCGCAGGTTGGAGCGAGCGGCATTGTGAAAGCAGACGTGGCGGTTCTCGAAGTTGACGAGGCCTTCGCTGAAGAGCTCGCCGCGACGCTCTCGCCACGCGTCGTTTTGGGACTCAACACGCAGGTTGACCAGTTGTATCGATTCTTTGAGACCGAGCGTGTCGGGCGCATGATGCTTGGCGCCATGGAGCTGGCGTCACAGGCGACGGTCTCGAACGCGGATGACCCATTCCTGGCGACCATTGACCAGGTCTTGAAAGAATCGACCCGCACGACCAAGCCGGAACTGTTCTACTTTGGCGCCTCGGCCGACGTCATTGCGGCGAGCCCCAACGGCCTCCTCAACGCGACAAACTTTGAGACCGACGGTGCTGTTGCTGTTCGTCCTCGCTTTGTTGAGGTTGTGGCTTACAGCGGAAAGCTGACTTCGCTACGAACCGATGCTGGGGACGTCAACATCGTGCTTCCCGCTGCCGGATTGCACTATGCGCTCGATGCGGCCGCGGCAGTGGCAACTGCTCGCCAGATTCTCGGAACGCGATGGACTTCTGATCTCACGGCGCAGGCGTTTGCCGGCATGAAACCGGCCTACGGTCGCGGTGAAGTTCTGCCGTTTGAATCGACGAGCGTGCAGTTTGTGATGTTCAAGAACCTCGCAAGCTTGCAGCTCAACCTTGACTCCCTCACTGAAGAAGCTGGCCCCATCCTTCTTGCCATCGATGAGGGCACGCCAGATATGTCGTGGATTTATGACGCCGATCTCGGCAACCTTTCGCGGGTCGAAGTGATTACCGGCGACAAGGCATGGCAGATGGCGACCTGTCTCGCGATGAAGGGTGTGGAGATCGGCCTTGTTGAGCCTGACGTCGCGAAGGCGATTGACCACATGCGCGGGCTCGTGTCGCCGAAGGTTCAGCAAACCTGGATTGTCAACTACGAGGTCACCATGATTGCTCGACGATTGATTGGCTTTGGCGAATTGGAGACGCGCGCGTGAGCATCCGCTTATTGCACCTGTTTCCTGAGGCGCTGTCAGCGTCAGGGGACTCGGGAAATATTCAGACCGTCGAGTACCGCCTGCGCCAACGCGGGCTGGACGTTGAAATCGTCGCCTGGTCGGGGGAGGGTGATCTTCCCCTCAACCTAGATGCGGTCTTTATTGGCAACGGACCGTGGTCTGCTGCGAGTCGGGCGCTGCCTTTCTTGGTGCCTCAGGCTGGGTCGCTGCGCACGCTTGTTGATTCCGGGGCGATTGTGTTCGCGGTGGGAACCGGTGCAGAGCTTTTGGCTAAGTCCGTGACTGACGGCTCGGGCAACACGCATTCCGGATTAGGCATATTTGGCTTTAGCGTGCGTCGAGAGGTAGATCGTCGCGTTGGCTACATGCGTGTTGCCTCGGCCTCGGGTGAACTGATCGGCTTTGGTGACTTTGCGTCGGTCTGGAGTCTCGAGGGCGAAGGCGCCCCTCTGGGCAATGCCGTCGTTGGTGACCGTCCGTCACAGGTGTTCGTTGAGGGTTGTATTTCTGGGGTGTCGATTGCGACTCGCTTGGGCGGCCCCGCATTGCCCTTGAACCCAGCACTGGCAGATGAACTGGTTTCGCGAATCGCGCACAAGCACGGGATCTCGGTTACCCTGGGCGACCTTCCCGTTGACGAATACGCGGCGAAAGCACGTGCACTCATTGTGAAGAACCTCGACTCCGTTTTCACCACGATTGCCCTCTAGGGTTCACATGTCGTCCTCAGTCTCACTGCCGCACCGCTTCGCAAGCATCGACGTGCAGGCGCTGAGGTCCAACATCGCGGCCGCGAATCTGAGCGTGATCGATCTTTCGGCAAACGCCTTTGGCCACGACGCCGAGATTGTCGTTGCGGCAGCCCGCGAGGCGGGGATCCGCGAATTCTGTGTCGGCCGTGAAAGCGAGCGTGCAGATCTTCTCGCGCGTTGGGGGGACATCCGGGTGTCAGTGGCCCCCAGTGATGAAGCAGGTGTTGCGGCAACGTATGGACTGACGGCGGCTGCAGGCACAGCTCCCGTCATGAGTCTTTCGGCGCGGGTCATTGCTGTGAAAGAAATCGAGGCGGGCGGTGGCGTCTCCTACGGATACACGTGGCGGGCTGCCGCCGACGGTTGGCTTGCGCTGGTTCCGCTGGGATACGCAGATGGCTTCAACCGCGCCTGGGGTAATCGCATTTCCGCGACACATGACGAAGAGACTTACCCTGCCGTCGGCAGAGTCGCGATGGATGCGCATTCGCTTTCGACGGGTTCTACTGCCTTGGCGGTGGGTGACGTCGTTACCTACTTCGGGGAAATGCCTCGCGGGACGGTATTCGCAGAGACGTTGGCGGCGACCGTAGGTTGTTCTCCGCTGGCCGTCACGAGCAACCTCGGCTCGCGCATCCTCAGGGTGGTGTCCGCGTGAGAGTCCACATTGATGTTGACGCGTATCGCCGCAATCTTGCCGTCCTTCTGACTCGTCTGGCTCCCGCGGATGTGATGGCCGTGGTGAAAGACGATGCTTACGGGCACGGTCTCAAAAACATCGTTCCGGCTGCGCTGGATTCGGGCATCACGAAGTTCGGCGTTCTCGACATCCCCACCGGACTAGCGGTGCGACAGCTCGCAGGAACCCGTGAGGCGCAGCTGTTTGCCTGGCTCTTTGACAGCAGTGCAGATTTCTCGAGTGCCCTGGACGCCCGGATCGATCTTGGCGTTTCGAGTGTGGCGGTTCTCGATGCCGTGGCTTCGTCCGCGTCGCACGATGTTGCGCGGGTGCACCTCAAGATTGATTCTGGTCTGCATCGCAACGGTGCCTCACCTGAGCGCTGGAGTGAGCTTGTCGAGCGGGCTCTGCACTGGCAATCGCAGGGCAGGGTGCGAGTGGTCGGCGTCTGGACCCACATCGGTGAGGCCTCTGATGCTGAAGACGACCGCTCGCGAGCAATCTTCGACAACGCGTTCACCACCGCTGTCGATGCTGGTCTTGCCATCGAACAACGGCACCTCGCCGCCAGCGCAGCATCATTCGCGCGAAGCGAGTTCAGATACGACTTTGCCCGGGTCGGGGGATTCACCTATGGCGTTGCTCCGGGAGACGGTATTGGCCCTGCTCAGATCGGTCTCGAGCCGGTGATGACTGCGACCGCGAACATTTTCGAACTCGAGGGAACAACCGCGCAGGTTGATGCTGGGTATCTCGACGGCATCCCCGATTGGGTGCTCGTTGATGGTCGGCCAAGCTCGTGGCCGGTTCCCGGCTTTGACGTCACCGTGAGCGGCGTTCGCTGCCCGATTCTGAAAGTGGATGCACAGACGCTCACCATTGACGTCTCGGCGCTCAACGGAGTTCCGCGTGTGGGTGACACGGCTGTGTTGTTTGGATCACACCTGCGCGGTGAACCCGTGCTTCAAGAGTGGGCTGACGCTATAGGAACGGTCGGCGAAGAGATCGTCGTTCGCGTGGGACGAGAAAAGGTTCGCGACTAGTCGCGAGGTTCGTCGAGGCGTGAACTCTCGTCGTGCCACACAGCACCGAGGCTGACGAGTTTTTCTTCGTTCTTGCGTCCATGGTGTGCGCAGAACAAGAGTTCTGATCCGCTGGGGAGGGTCGCACGAATGTACGCCTGAGCACCACAGCTGTCGCAGCGGTCAAGGGCGGTGAGAGTGTGTGCGGGAGCTGCAGAAGTCTCTTGTGTTTCGGCCTGAACGGTCATGATGCGCTCCTCCACGGTGTAATCGATGACGTATCACCTACTAAACCACGCAAGTCTGACTTTGAGCGTCGAAAAGCCGTGTCGTTCGCTAAAAGCGGATTCATTGCCAACCCGGCGTTGCCCCCGGTGTTACGCGGATTTCTCGGTAGTTTGGGCATGCAAATACATCAGGGAGTTCTGTGTCGACCGAATATTCAGCTCGCCACCTATCGGTGCTTGAGGGCCTCGAGGCCGTTCGCAAACGACCCGGTATGTACATCGGAACAACCGACTCCCGCGGTCTCATGCACTGTCTCTGGGAGATCATCGACAACTCCGTCGACGAGGCCCTCGCCGGACACGGCTCGTCGATTGACATTCGCCTGCACAGCGACGGCTCGGTTGAGGTCCAAGACAAGGCTCGTGGCATCCCGGTCGACATCGAACCCAAGACCGGTCTTTCGGGTGTTGAGGTTGTTTTTACCAAGCTTCACGCAGGTGGAAAGTTCGGTTCGGGCTCCTATGCCGCCTCGGGTGGTCTGCACGGCGTTGGTGCCTCTGTCGTGAACGCGCTCTCTGAGCGCCTCGACGTCGAGGTTGATCGCGACGGCAAGACCTATGCCATGTCGTTCCACCGTGGCGAACCAGGCGTTTTCGACGACTCGAAGGGCATTGCACCTGACAACGCGTTTACTCCCTTCGACGAGAAGTCTGAGTTGCGTGTGGTGGGCAAGGTCGCGAAGAACGTTACGGGAACGCGCATCCGATACTGGGCGGACCGACAGGTGTTCACGCCAGGAGCGGCATTCCAGTTCGATGACCTCGCCGATCGCGCTCGGCAGACGGCCTTCCTGGTCCCTGGCCTCCATGTTCGCATCGAGGATGAGCGCACCGCCGAGACGCAGAAGACCGAGTTTGTGTTCACCGGGGGTATCAGCGAGTTTGCCGACTTCTTGGCCCCAGACGGCCCCATCACCGACACCTGGCGCTTGACCGGCGAAGGGGAGTTCAGCGAAACCGTTCCTGTGCTGGGTGCCGACGGAAACATGACCATGCAAGAGGTTTCGCGTTCCTGCGGGGTTGACATCGCTCTGCGGTGGGGAACCGGCTACGAGACCACCGTCCAGTCGTTCGTCAACATCATTTCCACCCCCAAGGGCGGCACGCACCTCGCCGGATTCGAGCAGGCGCTGCTTAAGGTGATTCGCGCGCAGGTCGAAGCGAACTCGCGCAAGCTCAAGGCTGGCAACGACAAGGTCGAAAAAGATGACGCCCTGGCGGGCTTGACCGCTGTGGTCACCGTTCGCGTGCCCGAGCCGCAGTTCGAGGGCCAGACCAAAGAGGTGCTCGGAACGCCCGCGGTGCGGCAGATCGTGTCCAACGTCGTTTCCAAGGCGCTGACCGCCCGTCTCACGTCAACAAAGCGCGACGACAAGGCGCAGTCGGCATTGCTCTTGGAGAAGGTTGTCTCCGAAATGAAGAGCCGAATCTCGGCTCGCACGCTCAAAGAGACGCAGCGACGCAAGAACGCCCTCGAAACATCGTCACTGCCGGCCAAGCTCGTTGACTGCCGCAGCAATGATGTGGAAGAGTCCGAACTTTTCATCGTTGAGGGTGACTCGGCCTTGGGGACGGCAAAGCTCGCGCGCCGCAGTGAATTCCAGGCTCTGCTTCCTATTCGAGGCAAGATCCTCAACGTTCAGAAGGCAAGCGTGAGTGACATGCTGCACAACGCTGAGTGTGCATCCATCATTCAGGTGGTGGGTGCCGGATCTGGTCGGTCATTCGACCTCGACGCGGCTCGCTACGGCAAGGTCATCCTGATGTCGGATGCTGATGTCGACGGCGCGCACATTCGCACGCTTTTGCTGACCCTCTTCTTCCGCTACATGCGCCCCCTCGTCGAGGCTGGGCGTGTGTTTGCTGCTGTGCCGCCCCTTCACCGCGTCGTGGTCATCAATCCGGGTTCTAAGGCCAACGAGACCATCTACACCTACAGTGAGGCCGAGCTTCAGACGCTGCTGGCCCAGTTGCAGAAGCAGGGCAAGCGATACCAGGAGCCGATTCAGCGCTACAAGGGTCTCGGTGAAATGGATGCCGACCAGCTCGCATTGACAACCATGGACCGTGAGCACCGCTCGCTACGCCGTGTGCGAATTGAGGACGCCGCCGCAGCAGACGAGGTGTTTGAACTTCTCATGGGCAACGAAGTCGCGCCCCGTCGAGACTTCATCATCTCGGGCTCAAGCCGAATGTCGCGCGACCGCATCGACGTCTAGTCAGATCACGCGGCAGCATCGGTGCCGTCAGTGAGCGCGACGCCTGCCAGAAAAGCTAGATAGCTGCTGAGCCGATAAACGAGACGTCGCCGGTGAGTTTTTCACCGCTGCCATCACGCTTGGCCATGGTGCTGGGCAATTCTCGTGGGCTGCCATCGAGCCCGTTGGCAATCGCCGGTGCGCTTCCAGCCCAGGCCACCAGGAGTGCATCTTCGCCCTTGAGGAGAGCGTGCGCGCGAACGCCGCCGGTGGCTCGGCCCTTGGCTGGGAAGTCGGAAAATGGTGACACCTTGACGCGACCGGTATCGGTCCCCAGCAGGGTCGAGAAGCTTGTCGACACGGTCACGACCACGCTTTCGGACTCGGGTGCGACTGATCCAAAGTAAATGACCGAAGCGTCGTCGCCCAGGCGAATGCCGGCCATTCCGCCGGCCGAGGCGCCTTGCGGGCGAACACTGTCGGCAGAGAATCGCAACAACTGGGTGTCAGAAGCGATGAAGATGAGCTCGTCAGCGTCGGCAGCAAGGGCTGCACCAACAACCACGTCGTCATCCTTGAGGGAAATAATGCTGACGCCCGACTTGGGGGAGAGGGAGCCGAGGTCGATGCGTTTGACCGTTCCCTGGCGAGTGCCCAGCGCAAGGGGTGTGGACGCGTTGAGCAAAACTATGCCCACCACGGATTCACCGGCCTCGAGGTCGACATAGTCGCTGGCGGGAACGCCTGCAGACAGTGATACAGCATTGTGAGGGACGCCGGGAAGGTTGACCGGTGAGAAGTGCACCAGGCGGCCTCGGCTCGTCACAGCGCCAACCGTGGCTCGACGCGTTGAAAGCACGCTCTGGCGAATGCCGTCATGGAGGCTTCGATGCGCGCTCATCGAGATTTCGGTTTCTGCAGACTCCAGGTCAACGCGGGCCAGCACGCCATCGGAACTCAGCACAACTGCACAGGCAGTGTCTTCGACCTGCAGGGGCGCGGCGTTTGCGGCACGCTTGGCGGGAACCGTCTCGACTGTTGAGGTGGAGAGCACGGTGCGACGGGGTGTTCCCAGAGCCTTGCTCACAGCGTCTAATTCGGCACCGACGACGCCGCGAAGCTTGGCCTCGTCGCGAAGGATTTCTTCGAGTTCGGCGATTTCCTCACGCAGAGCCTGGGCCTCGGTTTCGAGTTCAACACGGCTAAATTTCGTCAGGCGACGCAGGCGAAGCTCGAGGATGTAGTCGGCTTGTGCAACCGAAAGATCGAACACATCAATCAGGCGAGTGCGAGCCTGTTCGGAGTCGTCGCTCGCGCGAATAACTTGAATGACCTCATCGATGTCAGCAATGGCGATGAGTAGCCCGTCAACGAGGTGCAGGCGGTCTTTTCGCTTGCCCAACCGGAACGCGGAACGGCGCTGAACCACGTCGATGCGGTGAGCAACATAGACCGACAACATCTCGCGCAGACCGAGAGTCTCGGGGCTACCGTTGACGAGTGCAACGTTGTTGATGTTGAAGCTGTCTTCAAGTGGGGTGTAGCGGTAGAGCTGCTCCAGCACGGCCTCGGGGTTGAAGCCGGTCTTGATCTCGATGACCAGCTTCAGGCCGTGGTGGCGATCGGTGAGGTCAACCACGTTCGAAACGCCCGTGATCTTCTTGCTGTTCACGCCCTCCTTGATTTTGTCGATGACCTTTTCAGGGCCGACCAAGTAAGGGAGTTCAGTGATCACGATGCCGGTCTTGCGGGCCGATACGTTTTCAACGGTGTGCTTCGCGCGAATGCGGAATGCACCTCGCCCGGTCTCGTAGGCCTCGCGGATGCCGTCGAGACCCATGATGATGCCACCGCCGGGGAGGTCCGGGCCGGGAACGAAAGCCATGAGCTCGTCTAGTGAAGCGTTCGGCTTGTTGAGGAGGAGCTTGGCGGCGGCAACAACCTCAACCAGGTTGTGTGGGGCCATGTTCGTGGCCATTCCCACGGCGATACCGCTTGCGCCATTGACCAACAGGTTCGGGAATGCCGCTGATAGCACCTGCGGTTGCGTCAGCTGGTTGTCGTAGTTGGGCTCGAAATCAACGACGTCTTCGTCGAGGTTTTCGGTCATGGCCAGTGCGGCTGCTGCCAGTCGGGCCTCGGTGTAGCGGGCAGCAGCAGGGCCGTCATCGAGCGAGCCGAAGTTTCCGTGGCCATCGATGAGTGGCATGCGCAACGAGAAGTCTTGAGCCAGACGCACGAGAGCGTCATAGATGGATGCGTCACCGTGCGGGTGAAGTTTGCCCATCACCTCACCGACAACACGGGCTGACTTCACGTGCCCGCGGTCCGGGCGAAGACCCATCTCCGCCATTTGGAACAAAATTCGACGCTGAACCGGCTTGAGGCCGTCACGGGCGTCGGGCAGGGCGCGTGAGTAGATGACTGAATAGGCGTACTCCAAGAAGGAGTCCTGCATTTCGGTCGCGACGTCGATGTCGGAAATGCGTTCAGAACTGGGGGAAACAGGCGACGAAGGCGACATAATGAACACGATGCTACCTACCCTGGAACGCGACGCCGTGAGCCTTGCCGACGTTGTGCCAAGTTGCCTGTTCGCGCTCGGGTGGAGCTCAATTGCGGGCAGAATCGAGCTCCCTCAAACGAAGTCGGTCGTGCTTGTGATTATTGATGGGCTCGGCAGCCGCAACATCGAAAAAGGGTCAAGTTATGGCCGCTTTCTCGCGGCGAAGCTTCGCGAATCAACCTCCATTCAGACCGTTTTTCCGTCGACAACGGCAAGCGCACTGTCGAGTCTGGTCACCGGTGTGGCGCCGGGGCACCATGGCATCTGCGGTTACCGAATATGGAACCCGCAGCGCGGTGAGCACGTCAATCAGCTCAACGGGGTAACCGCCGCTGACATCGACTCCGGGTGGCTTCGCTCGCCCAGCTTGATTGCCTCCCACGCGGACGCGGGCCGTGCTGTTTTCGTCGCTGGGCATGCACGATTCGCAGACTCGACACTGACGCGGATGCTCTATGGGTCGGCAACGTACCTCGCGGAACGAACGCTCGAAGACCGTCTGGCGGCGGTACGTGCATCCATTTCATCGGGCACCCATGGGCTATACCTGGTCTACGTCTCCGACCTCGATGAAGCCGCGCACAGCAACGGCGTTGATTCCGGCGTGTGGCTGGAACGTCTCGAGATCGTCGATTCTGTGGTGAAGAAGTTTGTCAGCTCGCCGCCGGCGGACACCGTCACTGTGCTGACCGCTGATCACGGCGTCATCGATGTTCCCTCAACGGCGCACACCGAGTACGGGCTTGGCCCCGAAATGGATGGCGTTCTCGCCGTCGGGGGAGAGCCCAGGTGCCTTCAGCTCAAGCTCGATGGCAAGGTGGATGCTGAAACTGTCGCGCAAGCATGGAATGCCTCCCTTGCGGGGAAGGTTGACGCTCTGACTCTGGACCAGGTCATGGAGCGGCGCTTTTTGGGTGCTCGTGCCGGAGATGCTCCTGCCCTGGATAGGGCAGGTGATGTGTTCGTATTCGCCCGGGACGAGACGGTGCTCTATGACGGCCGGGACCGGCTGAACGCGGCGCGCAACATGATTGGCCAGCACGGCGGCCTGAGCGACACCGAGATGACGGTGCCGTTGCTGATCTGGAGCTAAATCAGGTCGTCGTCTGACTTGGTTTCCGAGACGATTTCATCCCACGAGGGGAGAGTCGGCCGACTGCGCTTGTGGCCACCTGTGCTTGTCATGGGCGGCGGGGTCAGTGGCAGGGAATCGTCGGGGGTGTCCAAGTTGTCGAGCGGGATGTCCAGCGAGTCCTGGAACAGCTCGTCGACGGGGGCAGTGCGAGACGAAACATCGTCGCGAAGCCAAGCCGGAGGTTTGTCGGCCGCGTGACGGCGCTTGCGCAGAGCCTCGAGCAAGTCTTCGGTGGTGTTCGAGGCCGGAGTCTCTTCGAGGTCAAACAGCGCGTTAGCTGAAATAGGGGTGACCACAGCCTCGCTCGATTCAACGAGAAGGGGCGTGTTTCCCTCGGCTGTGTTGATTTCGGGGATGGTCGCTTCAGTGGTGAGTTCGGTCGCCGCAGCTCGCTCGGGCACGGCTCGCAACGCAGGAATGAGCCCTCCCGTGTCAAACGATCCGGGAGCCGACAGGCGCTTGGCTTCGTCGTTGTGTGGGGTCACCGTCTGGCGCTTGCCATCAAAAATCCAGCGGGCATCACGATCGGCTCCAGAAACGACGAACACGAGCTTGAGCAGCCAGCGGCCGGTATCGTCCTTCCACGCTGTCCACTCGCGGTCGCGAGCGTCCACTGCATCGAGGCGGTCGGTAACGAGATCGCTAAAAGTAGTGGTGTCTTCCGAGGTGTCGATGTGCGCAAACGCGGGAAGCGTCATCGATGTGTTGACAACGTATTCACGCTCGGCGAGAACTGGCCCGGCATAGCGTTCGACTTGCTCAGCAGTGGCGCCCGTCATTGCGGCGACCTCGGCGTCGGAGAGCCCGGAGCGCAGGAGAGTCTGGATTTCACGAGGGCTCACCTTGGCGTCGCTCGCGGAAGCCGCGCGCTTGAGGCGGGCCAACGATGCATCGTCGATGTCGACGCGGTACTCGGCGCCCGAGTCGTCGACAGCAATGATGGACTGCTTGTCGACGGAAGAAATTTCTAACTCGTGCATTTTGGCCCTTTCAGGAGGGATACCGCTGCTTGGAAGATTGCCACGCAAATGCCTCATAATCCTGTTTTTCTTATGGCGCGTTGTTATATTCGTGAAATCCTCGAGGCGACACGGCACGGTGTTTTGTGTTTCAAGGTGTTGTAAGGCAAACTATCCGCGCCGACAGGTGACTGTCGGTTCGAGACCGATGTGAATGTGAATGAGCAATGGCAACTGACTACGACGCCCCGCGTAAGAACGACACCGACGACACCGAGTCGATCGAGGCGCTCAAGGAGCGTGTACCCGACAAGCTGTCGGGCGTAGTCGACGGCGACGATGCGGACAACCCCGGTGGTTTTGAACTCGGCGGAGCCGATCTTTCTGATCTCGAGTTGGATGTCGTTGTGTTGCCACCCCAGGCTGACGAGTTCACCTGCGTCGAATGCTTCATCGTGAAGCACCGCTCACTGCTGGCTAAAGAGTCAAAGCTTGGGCCGGTCTGCAAGGAGTGCGCGGCCTAAGGGCTACTTCTTTCTCACGGACCTCAAGGCCTCTGCAAGGGCCACGGGGTTTCGAGAAGATACGAGCCAGTACGGCGTCGGGTCGTCCGGGTCGGTGAGCTCAATCTTCACCACGCCGTCAAAGAAGGCCTTGAAGCTGGTCCAGGCACGCGCGTCCAGGTTGGGCCCTCGTTCCGCGCGGGCTGCTTGGCCACTAAACGCACTGACCGCGCCGATGAACTCGGTTTCCAAGATGGCGTTGCCATACGTGAATGCCTCGTCGGTGACGCTGACGGTGCGTGTGCGCGAGTAGACAGCAATCAGGATCACGGCGTAAACCGCAACACCAATGCCAAGGCCCAACTCGAAACTGAACGGCGCAGCGACCAGCAGAAGGGCGGGCAGGATCGGAAAGAATGACAAGGCGACGTAGATGGATGGCGTCAACCGCTCGCGGTAATGCAGCATGTAACCATCTCATCACGGTTCTGGACTAACCTCGTCACGTGAGCGATTCTGTCGAGGTCCTGGTTTCCGGGGGGCCTGTTCCCACCTTTGCGCGTCCGGGGGATGCAGGCGCCGATCTGTATGCCTCTGAAAAGGCCGTTATTCCCGCTGGTGAAAGGCTGACCGTCGGCACGGGGGTGAGCGTTGCACTTCCCCAGGGCTATGCCGCCTTTGTCGTTCCGCGCAGTGGTCTTGCCGCGAAGCACGGCATCACAATCGTTAATTCCCCGGGCACGGTTGATGCCGGATATCGCGGTGAAATCCGGGTGACCCTGCTGAACACTGATCGCTCTCAGGATTTTGAAATCAATGTCGGCGATCGTATTGCTCAGTTGATCGTGATGCCCATATCGCGACCACGGTTTATCGAAGTAGAACGACTTCCAGAAAGCCACCGCGGAGAAGGTGGCTTCGGATCCACGGGCGTGAGCTCGCCTGAAGCAAACGGAGCGGCACAGTAATGAGCGAAGAAACCGATATCACCCTGCACGATGAGGAAGATCTCTCCCAGGCGGCTCCCGAGACGGGGCCCTACGACGACGCCGATGTGAGCAATGTTCGCCCCTGGGTTGACCTGGGATCGATCAAGCTCATCCCACGCGAAGGGCTGAACCTGCGGCTCGAAGTCGAGGAGGGTACATCGCGGGTCGTTGCTGCATCCCTTGACTACGACGGATCGACCTTGCAGATTCAGCCGTTCTCCTCCTCGAAGACCGGTGGCTTGTGGGATGAGATCCGCGCGGACCTGAAGCGTCAACTCGAGTCCCAGTCGGGCGATGTTGCTGAGGTTGACGGGCCTGTTGGTCCGGAGCTCGTGGCCACTATTCCCGTCATGGTTCCGGGTGAGGGCCTGGTTGCGCAGCCGGCTCGCTTCCTCGGTGTGGACGGACCACGCTGGTTCCTCCGTGGTGTGATTGCTGGTCCAGCAGTAAACGACCCTGAGCTGGGGGAGCAGATGATGGACATCTTCCGCGGACTTGTCGTCGTCCGAGGCAACCAGCCGCTGCCTCCTCGTGAGCTTCTCCCGCTGCGTCTTCCGGCTCAGGTTGCTGGCTCCTAGTGGCCGCTAGCGAACACCCGCTCCTCAAAGCGGTTGGGGGAATTCTCGGAATCGTCGAGGCGGTCGTGCCGCCCACTCTCTTCGTCCTCATTTTTGCTCTCACGTCGAGCAACGGAGGGTTCCCCTTCCTTGCGGTAGCTGTATCTGGTGTGGCGGCGATCGCCTTTATCGGGATTCGGCTCGCTCGCCGAGAGGGCGCGACGCAGGCCATCGCGGGATTAATCACTGTGGGTGGGTCGCTCGTTTTGGCTTTGGTGACGGGGCGCGCTGAAAACAACTTCATCGGGGGCATTGTCACCAACGCCGTTTATGGGGTTGCGTTCTTGGTCAGCGTCATTGTGGGCTGGCCGCTCATCGGGGTCGCCGTTGGCCTCATCACCAAGCGAGGCCACGGTTGGCGATCAAACGCTCACGAAAAGCGCGTTCTGACGTGGCTCACGCTTCTGTGGGTGGCGATGTTCACCCTGCGCCTTGCCGTCGAAATCCCGTTGTATCTGACCCAGAATGTCGCCGGTCTCGGTATTGCCAAACTGGTGCTCGGACTGCCCCTGTATGCGCCCGTCGTCGTCGTGACCTGGCTTTTCGTTCGGGGAATGTTTGTCGAAGAAAGCACCAAAACAGACCAAAAGAAT